>NZ_JBKFDO010000008.1:0-183246 GCF_046557355.1 Myroides sp. DW712 | reverse complement strand
TTTAATTCTTCAACTTTTGTAATATTGAAATGCTCTACCAAATACGCTGGTAGGATTAGTTTTAGTATTTCTTTGCTATCCATCATCATGCAAAGATATTATTTTACAACTTCCTCCCCAACTTTTGCGTTTGATCCGTACTGTCAACTGTCAACTGTAAACAAAAAAGCGAAACCTAGGTTTCGCTCTTTTATTATTTCGTTAAAGTTTCGTATTTATACTCCTCCGCTTTGATGTCAAATTCTAAATTGGCAATTTGTGTTTGGTATTTGTGCAATTTAGTTTTGATTTTTAATTCTTGTACGGGAGCAATCTTTCCTAAAGCCATATCGCGGTTAAAAGCGTCGTTTTCTTTGTTGTATTTCGCTTTTGTCTTGTTTAGCTTGTCTGTAGTCTTTTGGATCTTTTTTTGGCTCTTAGCGATCTCTTTTTGCTTTTTGAGTTCTGCTTTGCGTTCGCGTTCAATTTGTTTTTGTTCTTGGTTGAAGGCTTTTAATTCATCTTCCGTCATCATCGGAACTTCTTCTACTGTACTTTCTATTACTGTTACTTTAGGTACTTCAGGTAATACGGTTGCTGCTTCTTCTTTTTGTACTTCTTGTGCCTGCATTGCTGTTGAACCTAAAAGGATCATACCAGCAAGTAAAAATGTTTTTTTCATTTTTTCTTTTTCTCTATTTTGATTCTATTGTTGTTCGCGTTTTTTTTTACCACTCATTAATTCTATTAGCATCTAATTTCAAGAAGATGAATAGCAATAAAGTAAAGGCAATTAAACTTGATCCTCCGTAGGAGAAAAAGGGTAAGGGAACCCCAATGGTAGGAAATAAACCAACTAACATGGTAATATTAAAAGCGAAGTGAATGAATAAGAAACTCACCACGCAATACCCGTAGACTCTGTTAAATCGTTTCTTTTGCTTTTCTGCTAGATAAATCAAGCGGAAAAATAAGCAAAGGAATAAGACGATTACGGTAGTAGAACCTACGAATCCCCATTCTTCTCCAATGGTCGTAAAGATATAGTCCGTATGCTGCTCTGGTACGAAGCCACCCTTGGTCTGGGTACCTTGTAAATAGCCAGTGCCATACCATCCCCCAGAACCAATCGCAATTTTCGATTGATTGAGGTTGTATCCTTCGGCCTGAAGATCTACATTCTCACCCAGTAAAACGTTTATTCTATCCTTTTGATGGGGTTCTAGTACGTTGTCGTACACGTAATCAACCGATAGAACAAAACCGCACATTATGGTGGCTAAAATAAGATAAATAAAGGGGTTTCTATTGATGTTTTTGTTAAAGTAATAATGGAGCAAAGTCAATACTACAATGGTTGTAATAATAAGGGAAGGTTTCACAATCAGAGCCGAAACAAAGAGAGCAATGGTTATAAATGCCGACCATAAATACCAAGAAGGCAATCCTTCACGGTACAGAACAAAAATCAAGGAGGCGAATAACATGGCACTTCCTGTATCGTGTTTTAGAATTAACAAGGTCGGAATACCAATGATTACAAATGCAGTTACCTGTTCTTTTAATGTTTTGAGGGTTCCTTGGTTGTCTGAAAAGTATTTGGCTAACAACAGGGCGGTGGTGGTTTTGACAAATTCCGAGGGTTGAATTCCTAATCCTCCAATTTGATACCAATTGGTTTGTCCTTTGACAGACTTCCCAAAGACGAATAGTCCTAAGATAGAGAGAACGCCAATAATGTAAAAGATTAAGGCGTACTTTTCATAGAACTTCGTATCCAAAGCCAGAATCAAAATGATTAAAGGAATGCAGGTTAAAATAAAGATTAATTGTCTTCCATAGATTTGACTAAAATCAAAAATATTGGCATCTTCACTAGGTAATGAGGTGGAGTATATATTTACCCATCCCAACACTACTAGGAGTAGATATAACAAAATTGTTATCCAGTCAATATGTTTTTGTACGCTCCCGCTTCTCATTATTTTTTCTGCTTATCCGCTAAATTGTATAGTTGTAAAACTTTGTTGTATTCACTTTCTAAACTTCCTTCAAGCATGCGTCTTTCCAAATCAGGACGTGCAATTTCAGGAAGTAAATATTTTTGAAGCATTAAACTGGTAATCGGTGCTGCCCATCGCGCACCCCAAACTCCATTTTCAATAAAAACGGCAATCACAATTTTAGGGTCATCAACGGGTGCAAAAGCAACGAAAACCGAGTGATCAGCTAATTGATAACGCTTGCCATTGATACGCGTAAAGTTTTCTACCGTTCCTGTTTTTCCCGCCATCTCTAGCTGAGGAACAGCTACGCTACGCCCTGTACCAATGTGGAATACTTGGTTCATCCCTTGAATAATCGGTTCAAAATATTTAGCGTCAATGGTTGTTACTTGTTTCGTAACAAATTTTTTATCAATATTGTGATCTTCAATACTCTTGATAATATGAGGGGTGTAATAATACCCGCGATTAGCCACAGCTGCAGCCATATTAGCTAATTGCATAGGTGTCATAATTACCTCACCTTGTCCAATGGCATTGGAAATCGTGGTGGTACTTTTCCAGCCTTTGTTGGGATACCAACGATCATAATAAGCGGAATTGGGAATATGCCCTTTGCGACCTTCTGGTAAATCATAGCCTAAAAATTGGCCTAACCCAAAACTTTCTAAATGTTTGCTCCAACGATCAAGCCCTTCGGAAGGAGTCTTGTATTTTTCAATAATCTTTTTATACGTTTGGGCAAAATACGTATTACACGATAAAGCAATCGCGTGTCGTAAATTCCACGTTCCAGAATCGTGACAACCCATCCAAGCACCACGTCCATAATAAAACCCTCGGTTGCAGGAAAAGGCAGAATGCTCTGTAATAACGCCTTCTTGTAAGCCAATTAATCCCGTTAAGATTTTAAAGGGTGAACCTGGCGAATACTCTCCAGACAACACGCGATTGTATAATGGTTTGGCTAAGGAATCATTGTATAATTTGGTGTAATTTTTGGATCGTTCTCGACCTACCAATAAAGCGGGATCATAGGTGGGTGCGTTGACTAAGGCTAAAATTTCTCCTGTTTTTGGTTCTATAGCTACAATTCCTCCTCGTTTATTTTGCATTAAAAGCTCGCCATAGGCTTGTAATTCATAGTCAATGGTCAAGGTAATATCACTTCCTTTGATGGAAATAGTATCATATATACCGTCTTTAAAAGATCCAATTTCACGGTTAAAACGATCGCGTTGGATATACTTTACTCCCTTGGTTCCACGAAGGATGTCCTCATATTGTTGTTCTACCCCTTGAATACCGATTAAATCTCCTGATCGATAGTAGGGGTTTCGCTTAATATTGTCCTCATTTACCTGACGGATATAGCCAAATACATTAGCTCCCGCATTCACTTGATAATCACGTAAGGAACGCTTTTGAACGTAAAATCCATTAAAGTGACGGATTTTTTCTTGAAAAGCAGCGTATTCAGATTTGCTTAACTGCGCTAAAAATACAGAAGGCAGTCGGGGGCTATATACCGTTGCTTTTTGAAGTTTGCTGGTAAACTCTTCCAAAGTCACGTCAAGTAATTTACACAATGCGAGGGTATCAATGTCTTTTACCTCTCTTGGTATAACCATAATGTCATACGAAGGTTGGTTGGCGACTAATAATTTGTTGTTGCGATCGAAGATATATCCACGCTCTGGATATTCATATACGATTTTTAAAGCGTTGTTTTCTGATTTTTTAATATAGGTATCATCTACGACCTGTAAATAGAACAGTCGAATAAGAATGGTTATAGTTACTGCAACTATGATAATAGGGAGTAATAACTTTCTCATCGTTTAGATGGTTTGATCAGATATAAGATTAATATACAGCTAACTAAGGTTGCTACAGTGGTTAGTAAAGTACGCAATAAGATTTCCAAAATAAAATTAAAACGCAGGAATTCCAAGGCAAATAGCACAATGTGATGAATAACGACAGTAATGATTAAGTAACCTAATACTTCCATGGAGGAAAATAAATCTTTGGTTACTTTTCTATAGATATTGAGGTTGTGATATTGATAACTAATACCAAATGAAAATTTAAGAACTAAAGGCCTACTAAAGGCAAGAATCAACGAAGCCGCTGCGTGGACTCCTCCCGAGTTTTCAAACATGTCAATGGTTAATCCCAAGAGAAAACTGGAGATATAAAACAAGGCTTTATTTCCATCAGTTGGATAGAGCACAATAAATAGAAGGTACGGGAATGGATTGATAAATGAAAATAAATCCAAGTTGTTAAACACTAATATTTGTGTGATTAGCAGAATAACAAAACGCGAAATATTGGAAATAGTACTATTCATTGCGGGTAGCTTCTTCTAGTTCGTTAATCTCTTCTTTGTCGTTGTTTTTAATCACATAAACATACCCAAGGTTGGTCATGTCATTAAAAAGTTTGACTTCAATGGTAAAGTAATTCGAGCTTTCTGTTGTATACGCTTTTTCGATAGTACCAATGGGAATGTTTTCAGGGAAAATATCAGAAATACCTCCCGTAACGATGGTGTCTCCTTGGAAGAGTTCTGCAAGGCGAGGAATATCATTCAACTGCACGTATCCTGTGCTTTTGCCATCCCATTGCAAGGTTCCAAAGTGATTAGACCCCTTGATCTTGGCATTAATCTTAGATTTCGCATTTAAGATACTTTGTACAGTAGAGTACTTAGTCGATGATTTCTGAATGATTCCGACCACCCCATTGCTATTGATTACTCCTAAATCTTTAGTAATCCCTTCTCGTTCTCCTCCTTTGATGGTTAGATAGTTCTCTTTGGTGTTGAATTCATTCTTGATGACTTTAGCTACAATTACGTTGTAAATGTCATCTTGTGTAGAAAGTAAAGGCAATTCAATCGGAATGGTATCATGAACCAAAGCCGCAGTAAAGACTTGTTTTTTTAGGAGGGCATTTTCTAGAACCAAGGCGTCATTTTCAGTTTTCAGACGCATGTATTCCTTCAAATTATTTACATTTTCATAGACGTAACCTGTCACACCATTTGCCGAACTAATAAACGAACTCTTGTGAAAAGTATGCGTTCGAAGTACCAGGGCAAATGATATAACTAAAAGCAGCAAAAACAGTAACTTGGTACTGTTTTTTATAAAGAAATTAATTATTTGCTGCATAGGTTAGTTTATTTTATCAATACACTTTTGTATTTGTCAATGTTTTTGATTGCGAGTCCTGTTCCACGTACAACGGCACGTAAAGGATCTTCAGCAATATAAACAGGTAAATCTGTTTTTTGAGAGATTCGTTTGTCTAATCCTCTTAACATCGATCCTCCACCTGCAAGGTAGATTCCGGTGTTGTAAATATCAGCTGCTAATTCTGGAGGCGTTTGAGAAAGCGTTTCCATTACCGCATCTTCGATACGTTGTATTGATTTATCTAAAGCTTTTGCTATTTCGCGGTACGATACAGTTACCTGTTTTGGTTTTCCTGTTAATAAGTCACGTCCTTGAACCAGCATATCTTCTGGAGCGGTTTCCAAATCTTCTGTCGCGGCTCCTGTTTGAATTTTAATCTTTTCTGCTGTACTTTCTCCAACAAATAAGTTGTGTTGGGTACGCATATAGTAAATGATGTCATTGGTGAATACGTCACCCGCAATTTTCACGGATTTGTCACATACGATACCCCCAAGAGCAATAACTGCAATTTCAGTTGTTCCTCCTCCGATATCAACAATCATGTTTCCTTTCGGCTGCATGATGTCAACGCCAATACCAATAGCAGCAGACATAGGTTCATGTATGAGATAAACCTCTTTACCATTTACACGTTCACACGATTCTTTTACGGCACGCATTTCTACTTCCGTAATCCCTGAAGGAATACATACCACCATGCGCAAAGCTGGGGTAAACATTTTTTTTCTCAGTGCAGGAATGCTTTTGATAAAGAGGCTTATCATTTTTTCTGATGCATCAAAATCAGCAATAACTCCGTCTTTTAAAGGGCGTATTGTTTTGATATTACCATGCGTTTTCCCTTGCATCAAACTCGCTTCTTTTCCAACGGCGATAATTTTTCCCGTTGTCCTATCTCTAGCAACGATTGATGGGTTGTCAACGACAACTTTGCCATCGTGAATGATAAGGGTATTCGCAGTGCCTAAGTCAATTGCGATATCTTCCGTCATGAAATCAAAAAATCCCATAGATATAAAAGGCTTTTAGAGTTAATATTTTTGTTGTTTTACAAAATTAGTAAATTAATGTTTAAAATGACGAATTCCAGTGAAAACCATTGCGATTTTATTTTCATCACAATACGTAATACTTAAATCGTCTTTAATTGAACCTCCTGGTTGGATAACTGCTGTAATTCCAGCGTTTCCAGCAATCTCCACACAATCAGGGAAAGGGAAGAAGGCATCGCTAGCCATAACTGCTCCTTGTAGGTTGAATTCGAATGAATTAGCTTTTTCAATAGCTTGACGTAAGGCATCCACTCTTGAAGTTTGTCCTGTTCCTGAAGCACAAAGTTGTCCGTCTTTCACTAAAACAATCGTATTTGATTTGGTGTGTTTACAGATTTTTGAAGCAAATAATAAATCATTTACTTCTTGGTCTAAAGGAGCTATTTTAGTAACGGTAGTCAAGTGATCTTTATTGTCAGTCACGTTATCTTTATCTTGTACTAAAATTCCATTTAAACATGTGCGAACGTGTTTAGCAGGAAGGTCTATTTCGTTTAGAATTAAAATAATTCTGTTTTTCTTTTCTTTTAATATTTCAATCGCAGCTGCTTCATACGCTGGTGCAATCACCACTTCACAGAACAATTGGTTGATTTCTTGTGCAGTTGCAACATCGATGGTTCCATTCGCAATTAATACGCCTCCAAAGGCAGAAGTAGGGTCTCCAGCTAATGCATCTACATACGCCTCTTTCATCGTACTTCTTTGCGCAACACCACAAGCATTGTTGTGTTTTAAAATAGCAAAGGTTGGTTGCTCCCCTTTAAACTCATTCATCAAGTTCACTGCCGCATCGACATCTAGTAAATTGTTGTAAGACAATTCTTTTCCATTCAGTTTTTCGAACAATTGATCAAAATTACCGAAGAAGTGTCCTTTTTGGTGTGGATTTTCTCCGTAACGCAATTCAATTCCGTCTGCATGGCTGATTTTTAAAGTATCATCTGCTTCGTTGAAGTAGTTGAAAATCGCTCCATCATAGTGAGAAGAAACGTGGAACGCTTTGGTTGCTAACAAACGTCTCTGTGTAAGTGTTGTACCTCCGTTGTTCTCGATTAACATTTGTAAAAACAAATCGTATTCTTTTACTGAAGGAACGATTACCGTGTCTTTAAAATTTTTCGCTGCTGCGCGGATCAAGGAGATTCCTCCGATATCGATTTTTTCAATGATATCTGCTTCACTTGCTCCAGAAGCAACTGTATGTTCAAAAGGATATAAATCTACAATGACTACGTCGATTTGAGGAATATCAAATTCTTGCATTTGTTGAACATCTCCTTCGTGATCTTGTCTGTTTAAGATTCCACCGAAAATTTTTGGGTGTAATGTTTTTACTCTACCACCTAAAATTGAAGGATAAGAGGTAATGTCTTCAACTGGTACAACAGGAATACCTAAATCTTTGATGAAAGTTTCTGTACCACCCGTAGAATAGATAGTTACCTCGTTTTTGTGTAGTTCTCTTACAATAGGTTCTAATCCGTCTTTGCTAAAAACAGAAATTAAGGCCGATTGAATCTTTTTAGTTGTGTTCATTGTGTGTAATTAATTAAACGGCAAAAATAACTAATGTCTAGGTATTTATAAAGTTAATAGAGAAGTTTTTATTTTAATTTTAACTGGCGTAAATTGTTTTGCTTTTTGAAAGAAAAATAAAGGAAAGTGTAACTTTTAGACGCTTCGTCTACTAATAGAATTGTTGTTGAATTCACTGTTATGATAATATATTTTAGGCTTTTACTCAGTAGTTTTCAGTTTGCTATCAATGCATTGAGAACAAATAAACTAAGAACCTTGCTTTCGCTCTTGGGTGTGACTGTTGGGATTTTCTCTATTATTGCCGTTTTAGCAGCTGTGGATTCGATGGATCGCACCATTAGATCGGAGCTAAGTGGATTTGACCGCAATATGATTTATGTGTTTAATCATTCCTTCGGACCGTCGGAAATTCCACGTTGGAAGATTGATCAGTTTCCTAATGTTACCTATGAGGAATACGATTATTTAAAGCGAAATTTAGCAGATGTGGAATATGCCTCTTTTAATTTTTTTGTGCGCAATGAAAATATGAAGGCTGATCGCTATTATGCCAATGATGTGATTGTACGCCCGTGTAGTTCGGACATGCAATACCTCGATAATGTAAAAATGGCTAGTGGTCGCTTTTTTAACGAGTCAGAAACCGTTAATGGAAATGCTGTTATCGTGATTGGAAACGAAATTGCCAATACGCTCTTTCCGGGACAGGATCCCTTAGGAAAAAATGTTCGTTTGTATGGGCGTAAGTTTGTTGTTATTGGTGTTTTAGACAAACAAGGTGCCATTTCCATTGGAGGTGGACATGATGAAACGGCCTATATACCCGTGAATTTGTTCCGACAAATGTTTGGAGACAATATCAAGGCGTATACCCCTGTAATTGTGCTAAAACCCACAGGGAAGGTAGATATGGAGCACTTTAAGGACGATATTACCACGAAACTGCGGGCTTTTAGAGGACTAAAAGCAGGGGAGGAGACGAATTTTTTTGTCAATGTATTCGGTGGTATTATGGAGTTCTTGGATAATATTATTGGACAAATGAATATCGTAGGTTGGATTATCAGTACATTTTCCTTACTAGTTGGAGGATTTGGAATTGCTAATATTATGTTTGTTTCAGTGAAAGAACGAACTCATTTGATTGGGATTCAGAAAGCCATAGGAGCAAAGCGACAGATTATTCTTTTGCAATTTCTGTTTGAATCAATTATCCTGGCTTTAATCGGCGGATTGGTTGGGATTGCAGTGGTTTGGATTATTGCAAAAGGGGTGAGTGTATTGCTTGATTTTGATTTTGTTTTGAGCTTTTTAAATATTTTGATAGGATTGGGATTATCGATGATTATCGGACTAATTTCGGGCTATTTACCTGCGCGAACCGCTGCAAAATTAGACCCTGTAGAAGCAATTCGGTCGGGGATGTGATAAAAAAAAGTCTTCCTTTCGGAAGACTTTTTTTTATGATTAGTGTCTTAATGGACGATTTAAAATCAAATCTAAGTATAGGTTAACGTTTTTCTTTAATTCTTTACGGTGGGTAATGAAATCTAAGAATCCGTGTTCCAATAAGAATTCAGACGTTTGGAAACCTTCTGGTAAATCTTTTCCAGTGGTATCTTTTACAATACGCGGTCCAGCAAATCCAATTAACGCACCAGGTTCAGCGATATTGATATCTCCTAACATCGCGAAAGAAGCTGAAATACCTCCTGTTGTTGGGTCTGTACAAAGAGAAATATACGGAATCTTTGCATCGCTCAATTGCGTCAACTTCGCTGAAGTTTTTGCCATTTGCATCAAAGAAAAACCAGCTTCCATCATACGAGCACCCCCTGATTTAGAAATCATTAAAAAAGGAATGTTGTGCTTCAAAGAATAATCAATTCCCCTTGCGATTTTTTCACCTACTACCGATCCCATAGATCCGCCAATGAAAGCAAAATCCATCGCAGCAACAACTAATTTTTCTCCTTTTGAATTTCCAACAGCTACGCGAACAGCATCATTCAATTGCGTTTTTGCAGTCGCTTCTTTTAAGCGATCCCCATATTTTTTAGTATCCTCAAACTTCAACATATCTTTTGAAGTTAGACTCTTTGCTATTTCTTTGTAATCGCCGTTATCAAAAAGAATTTCAAAATACTCTTTACTGCCAATTCGAACGTGATAACCATCTTCTGGACTCACCCAAAGGTTTTTTTCTAGTTCTTCAGAATCTATAATTTTCCCTGTAGGTGATTTGTACCATAAGCCTTTAGGTATATCTTTTTTGTCCTCTGTTGCTGTTTGAATTCCTTTTTCTTTTCTTTTAAACCAAGCCATAAATGTCTGTTTTGTTTATACTATGTTAATAGGTTTAGCGCAGAAATTACAATGTATTCACATTGTTTAAGTCTTTAAATGCCTCTTCTAAACGAGTATTGAAAGTGATTTCTCCCTGTCTAACCCAAGCACGTGGATCGTAGTACTTTTTATTGGGTACATCCGCTCCTTCTGGATTTCCTATTTGTGTTTTTAAATATTCAATTTTAGAAGTCATATAGTCTCTTATTCCTTCTGTATAAGCAAATTGCATATCAGTATCGATATTCATTTTGATTACGCCATAAGAAATCGCTTCTCTAATTTCTTCTACTGATGAACCAGAACCTCCATGGAATACAAAATCAACTGGGTTGTGACCTAAGTTGAATTTCTTAGCAACATAATCTTGGGAATTTCTCAAGATAATTGGCGTTAGCTTTACGTTTCCTGGTTTGTAAACCCCGTGTACGTTTCCGAATGCAGCTGCAATGGTAAAACGAGGACTTACTTTGCTTAGCTCTTCATAGGCATAAGCAACTTCGTCTGGTTGTGTATATAATTTAGATGAATCTACTCCTGAGTTATCCACTCCGTCTTCTTCTCCTCCTGTAATTCCCAATTCAATCTCTAATGTCATCCCCATCTTAGCCATACGAGCTAGATATTTTTTAGAGATTTCGATATTCTCTTGAATAGGTTCTTCTGATAAATCAATCATATGTGAACTAAACAAGGGTTGTCCGTATTTAGCCATATGTTCTTCACTCGCATCTAGTAAACCATCAATCCAAGGTAATAATTTTTTTGCACAGTGATCCGTATGCAAAATAACAGGCACACCATAAGCTTCAGCTAAAGCGTGTACGTGTTTTGCTCCTGCAATAGCTCCTGCAATAGCAGATTTCTGATTTTCATTTGATAATCCTTTCCCTGCCATAAAAGACGCACCACCATTCGAAAATTGAATAATAACAGGCGCATTTAGTTTTGCCGCTGTTTCCAATACACCGTTGATTGTACTAGAACTAGTCACATTAACAGCTGGTAAAGCAAAACCTTTCTCTTTTGCATAGTTGAATATTTCTTGCACTTGATCGCCAAATGCTACTCCAGGTTTAATATTGTGTGCCATAGTCGTGTGTTTAATTTATTGGACAAAAATACTAATTATTATTTGATTAGAATGGATAATTAATACCAACATTCAGGACAGACTCTTTGAAGCTAAATTCTCCAAACCATTTGCGTTTGGAGTAAATCGAAGGATCATACGTTTTGAAGCCCATGTCTAATCGGAAGACAAAGAAACTAAAGTCATAGCGAATTCCAAAACCAGAACTCACTGCTAAATCTTTGAGTGAGCTTATCCCATTGAAGGTATAGTTTTTATCTTCCACATTATCAAAGACATTCCAAATGTTACTTGCATCAACAAAGAAGGCTCCATTCCATTTACCACTAATGTTAAAACGGTATTCTGTACTGAAGAAGAGCTTCATATTCGCTTCGTTAAAGTCGTTGATTCCTCCACTTTTTCCAGGCCCTAAACGATAGGATTGCCATCCGCGGTTATCATTAGAACCTCCAGAAAAATAGCTTCGAGAGAACGGAATTGAGTTGGCATTGCCATAAGGAACTGCCATCCCTCCAAATAGGCGTAGTGCAATAACTTGCTGACGTCCAATGTCCCAATATTTAACAAAATCTAGTTCTGTTTTGACGTATTGGGAATACTCCACGTCAAATAGCGTTCGCTTGCCTGTATGACCTTCCTTATCACTAACGCGATTCATGATTAAATCAAGTAGCCCACCTGCGGCTTCCACTTTTGCGCGAACGATATGAAAGCTATTGTCGTTAATTCCTGTTCGTGTAGAAGAATTAAAAGAAATATTGGAGGCTAAGATTAAGTTATTCTCAGAAAGACGCACTTTTCGCTCTTCTATACTGCGAATATCACGGTAATCCTCTGGAGAGATTCCCAAGGGGTTATTCGTAGCTAAAGCATCTGAAATAAAACGATTCGCCCCTTCTCCTTGTATGGTTAAGTTTTGTTCCTCATCTACATATTCACTTGGTACGTCATATTCCTTTGAAAGCTGATTTAAGGTGTTGTAAGACGATTTGTATACACTAAAATAGTTGTTCGGATTGGTGTTTCGAACATATTGAATATTGGCAACATCAACGCTAAATGAATTTTTGCGAGAAGGATACCAGCTGTAATTGATAATACCAGTGAAATTGTCTTTGTCCAAACCGATGTTGCGTTGTCGAGCAAAACCAAAACTCATTGCTGTAGTGGGTAACATGGTTTTGGGAATAATTTTATTTGAAGCAAAAGGGAATAGAAAACGGGGGAACGTCAACTTGATGTCTGTTCCATATTCAGTAACGTTAAAAAAAACATCATTGGGATTACTCATTTGTCTAGAGGATCCAATGGTTCCGCGTAAACCAAATTCTAAAATTTCAGCTCCTCTGAACACATTTCGAAACAAGAGTCCCATACTCCCTCCAATACCAAAGTCTTGAATATTAGAGTGGGTAACATCCAACGAGGGGTTGAAAGTCATCTTTTTACGAGAGGTTAGGTAAATATTGCTGATAAGGGTATTGCCCTCTGGGTCGTTGGGATCTTCTAAATACTCAATAACAGGATAATTAAAAATACGCAAGTTACTGATTGATCGAGAGGTAAGAATACGTCTTGAATCGCTAAAGGTACTTTCAGGGGTGATGAATATTGCATCTGTTAGCGCTTTGGGCTTGTATTGCAGTTTAGTTGAACTGTAGATATTAAAACCATTGTATTGAATACTGTCTAATACATACGTTTTGTTTTTTGAAACATTGTCCGTAAAAATATTGACCTTGCTAATTTGGTAAATTTTAAAGGGAACTTGTTGGAGTGTATCTCCAGATTTTACCGTTTGTTGATCGACAATCAACAAAATGTTCGCCTTGTTTTTGCTATCTAAAATAGTGTCTACTTCATAGCGAATATTAATTTCTTGGAAGTGATAAGCTCCGTGATTTCTGTAAATAGAGGTAAGGCGTTTGCGTTCCTCCTCAAAGTTTTTGACATCGAATACCGTATTGGTTTTAAGCAAACTCTTGGATTGATTGCTCTCGTATAAGGTTTTCAACTCGGGCGTACTGATTAGATAGGTAATGCTGTCTATGAGATAGGGATTACCCGTCGAAACAAAGTAGGAGTTTGTCATCTTTTGATTTCCAAGGTGTTTGGTTTCATGGGTCACTTTGGTGTCAAAATACCCTTTATTGAAATAGTAGTTTCTTAAACGAGTGAGGGATTTTTCTGTTTTTATGCTGTCGTATAGAACAGGGGGTTCTCCTGTTTTAATCAAGAAATTATTGAATCCCGCGATAATAAAAGATTGACCTAAGCGATTGACCTGCTTACGAGAAAGTAATCCTTCTAGTGCTTTATCCGTTTTTGGGTGTTTGTTTAACCAAGCCTGGTAGTTGGAGTCTGCATCTTGTCGGGCTAAGTTGTATAAATTTAAACGAAGACGAGATCCAATAACTGGAAATTTACTGTTAGGTTGTTGGTACAGCTGATTGTAAAGCTCTTCTTTGGACGTTTTTTTGTCATTGATGACAATGCTGTTCTCCATTAATAATTCATAATCCTCTGGCACATTCTTCGTTAAGGAACACGAAAAAAAACATGCAGAGATTATAAGAATAAATACTATTTTTGATAAAAAATTGCCCAACTTTATTACATCGATATATACAGATCAAAAATACATTTTTTTATGGTTACCAAAAACCAAATTAAGCGAATAAAAAGCCTTCATCAAAAAAAATATAGAAAAGAGTACCAATTATTTATTGCAGAGGGAGTTAAAGTTATCCAAGAACTCTTGCAGTCGTCTTTTGTTTTGGAACACTTATATGTAACAGATACTTGTGATTTTGGCGTTCCTGTTGATCGGATTACTCTAGTTTCAGCAGCTGATTTAAAAAAAATGAGTGCACTAACAACAACGCCTAATTGTTTAGCGGTTTTCCATTGCTTAGCACAACAACCTGTAGATTTTTCAGATTGGGTAGTGGCCTTGGACGATATTCGAGATCCAGGGAATTTAGGAACCATCATCCGATTATGTGATTGGTTTGGTATTCGTCATTTGGTGTGTTCTCCCGAAACAGTAGATGTGTATAATCCCAAAGTTATTCAGGCAACCATGGGGTCTGTTTCTCGTGTCAATATTGAATATACTGATTTGCCTGCACTTCTACAAGGTATAGAGGTTCCTATTTATGGCACTTTCTTAGGAGGGGAGAATATATATGAAATGGGGAAGATTCAACCAGGTGTTGTGGTCATGGGAAATGAAGCCAATGGGATTTCTAAGGAAATAGAACAATTGGTTACACGAAAAATTACTATTCCTCGTTTTGGAGACCTACAACAAACGGAGAGTTTAAACGTAGCGATGGCTACATCGATTGTTTTGAGTGAGTTTCGTAGAGCAGTTTTTAGTGCACCGTAAAGTTTAAGAATACCCCTTTGGTTTTCATGGAGCTAATATGCCCCGTCCAAGGACTATCAGGATTTTTATCGCGAATCAACTCATCACCCAAACCAAATACTCCACGGATAGAGGGACTAAATTTGAAATATTCAAAGTATATATCAATGCCGACTCCCAATTCATAGTTCGTCGTCCATTGCTTCATGCGCCAAACTCCTTCGTAATTATCATCGTCGGATTTGTGGTTACTGCTCAAGTTTAGGTCTGCAGAAAATCCTCCTAATACATACGGACGAATATTTCCAGTACGCATCGCAGAGAATTTAAGCAACAAAGGCAAGTGAATTAAAGTACTGCTAATGGATTTTGTACTTGAATTAGCCAATTCTTGCATGCTTGGAATGGTCTCAAGAGGTTTATTCTTGATGTAGTAATCCATAATAAAAGCACGAGGAAATTTTAAATCCCGTTTAGAATAGATTAATCCTGGTTCAAAACGCAAATCTAAATATTCCATGATGCGCAAGTTTCCTACTAGACCTACACTGAACCCCATATTAGTTGTTACTTGTATTTCCGTATTGTCGCTGCCATATTCACTGGAGAGACTTCTAATCTTATCGTAGTACTGTTTATCATAATTGAAATCAAAGTTGAGGAAATTTGTCCCCAAGTAATAGCCGTAATGGACACGTTGCTTGTCCCAATCGGGTTTGTTGCGGATTGGATTTTTTCCAAATATCCACTGTGCAGACACATTGGCTGACGTGAACAGAACAAGAAGTAAGATAAACAGTTTTTTCATAACTACTTTGAAGCAGAATATATGGTTGCTATACCCATCGTTTGCGGACGGTGTTTCACAGTCTTAAACCCAACTTTGACCAAAATATTGTTCAATTCTTGTCCAAAAGGAAAATTTTTAGCAGAATCTGATAAATATTTATAAGCATCTTGATCTTTTGAAAACATTTTACCCATGAATGGCATAATGTTTTTCGTATAAAAGAAATACCCTTGCTTAAATGGAAACTTAGTCGGAACTGAGGTTTCTAAGATAATAAAAATTCCATTAGGTTTTAATACTCTTAAAATTTCTGTTAAACCTTTTTCTAAATTTTCAAAATTTCGTATTCCAAAGCCTACTGTAATGGCATCAAAAGAATGGTCTTCAAAGGGTAAGTTTTCTGAATCTCCTTGAATCATCTCAATGCGATTATCAAGATTCAGTGCTTTTATTTTTTTTCTACCCACTTCTAACATACCCGCTGATAAATCTAATCCGGTGATTTTCTGTGCGTTGGTTTTAGATAAAAGGATAGCCATATCGCCTGTTCCTGTTGCGATATCCAATATGGTAGTAGGATTTGTCTCAGCAACTAGCTTTAATACTTTTCTTCTCCAACCTTGATCCGTCCCTAATGAGATCATTCGATTCAAATTGTCATAATTACCTGAAATTGTATCGAACATTTGCTCTACTTGTTGTTTTTTTCCAAGCTGAGAATCTTTATAGGGCGTGATATTTTTACTCATCGTGATTATTTTTAGGCAAATATAATTAATCTCTATCAAAAAGAAGGTTTCTCTTGTGGAATAAAGATAGAGGGCAAAAAAAGGGAATATCAAACTGATATTCCCTAGTATGTGTTAGAATTGGATATACATATGATAATATTCTCCACCTACAAAATCAAGTTGTTTGCCTTGTACAAAACCTAATCGCGTATAAAGTTTCATTGCACTGGGATTTTCTAAATCCACAATCAATCCCACTTGTTTGTGTTGTTGTGCTTTCGCAAAATCCGTAGCCGCTTTTAGTAAGTGACTACCTACACCTTTACCTTGTACTAGGGGAGATACAGCAACCGTGTCGAGGTAATACTCTCCACCTTCTGTTTCAGGTTCTGGAATCATTCCATTGTTGTACTTCTTTCTCATTAGGTCAAGAACAGGTTGTCTTAATTGGAGAAAGTCATCTCCATTGTATCCTGTGATGGATCCTACTACATTGTCTTCTTCATCAACAGCAACAAATGTGTTTTGATAGCTGTATAAATTATCCGGTTGTTTAAATAGTGTGGTTAAAAAATTAATCGCCTCTTCAATATCTTCTTGTTGAATGAAATTGAACACGATGTCCTCCATCGCTTGTAACATTAATTCAGGAACAACATCAAAATCTTCCTTTTGTGCAGGTCTAATGGTAAAATGCATGATTCTATTTTTTATTTGCTACAAAGTTAGGAAAGAGTTGCTAAAGAGTTAGCGTCTGTTCAACTAACTTTTGCGTTCTTTTAAGAGTCTTTGCCAAATGGGACTCGCATTTTTAATTTTCAATTTTTCGGGATCAAATATTGGATTCAACCCTTGCTTGTATTGTGCGATATAATCATTCAAGGCGACTAAAGTAGGTTTATAAAGAAATAAAATGACAATAAAGTTAATCCACGCCATGAGTCCCACGCCAATATCTCCAATTCCCCATGCCATTGCTGATTCATTGATAGAAGCATAAAAAACGGTAGCCAATAACAACAAACGCATGATCCAACGCAAGATTATCTTGGGTTGATTGGTTAGGTAATTAAAATTGGATTCTGCGATGAAAACATAAGACATAATAGTAGTAAAAGCAAAAAAGGTCAAGGCAATGGCAATGAACTGGCTGGCTAATAGGGGAAAGTGAACACTAATGGCTTGAACCGTATAAGCAGAACCTACTTCTACGCCTGGAATATTTTGAACAATATAATTTCCTGCTTCATCAAAAACGTTATATTGGTGGGTAAACAAGATCATCAAGGCGGTCGCTGTACAAACAAAGAGGGTGTCAATGTACACCGAAAATGCTTGTACTAATCCCTGTTTCACTGGGTGAGAAGTTTCAGAGGCAGCAGCGGCATGTGGTGCTGTTCCTTGTCCTGCTTCATTGGAATAAATCCCTCGTTTTACTCCCCATGCAATGGCCGCTCCAAAAATACCACTGAAAGTTGCCTCTAAATTAAATGCTGAGCGGAAGATTAAACCAAATATCGCTGGAATCTCTTTTGCATTAATCGCAATGATAATAACTGCCATGACAATATAGATAATAGCCATGAATGGAACCACAACTTGAGCAATGCGTCCAATTTTTTTTGCGCCTCCAAATACAGTTACACTTAATAATAGACAGATTGCTAGGCCCGTAATCCATTGCGGAACATGAAAGGCATCTTTGATACTAATTGCAATACTATTTCCTTGGATACTCGGAAGAAATAAGACACAGCTAATAATGGTAACAAGGGAAAAAATCAAGGCTAATCTTTTGCTGTTGAGTCCTTTCTCAATGTAAAAGGCAGGCCCTCCACAATAATGTCCATTTTTCTCCTCCTTGTAAATTTGGGCTAAAGTAGATTCAACAAAGGCAGAAGCGCTCCCTAAAAAAGCAATCATCCACATCCAGAAAATAGCGCCTGGACCTCCATAAGCAATGGCAGTAGCTACTCCAACAATATTTCCAACCCCGACGCGCCCCGCAATGGCAATACTAAAGGCTTGGAAAGGACTTACTCCTTTTTCAGAAGATCCTTCGGTGAAAAGTAATTTAACCATTTGCCGGAAGTATCGTACTTGAATAAATTTTGTTTTAATCGTAAAGAATAAACCAGCTCCTAGGCATAATAGGATGAGTAGATTAGACCACAAGATGTCATTAATAAATTTTATCGCTTCTTCCATGTTAGTTAATTTGGCTTTAAAGTAATAATTTTTTACGGAATACGCTATTTTCTTGTGAATGTTGTATGTAATAAGTGGTTTGTGTTTGATTAATTTAATAGTGAGTGGTTGGGGGTTGGGTGAGGGTTGGGTGAGGTTGGGTGAGGTTGGGTGAGGTTGGGTGAGGGTTAGGTGAGGGTTAGGTGAGGGTTGGGTGAGGTTGGGTGAGGTTGGGTGAGGTTGGGTGAGGTTGGGTGAGGTTGGGTGAGGTTGGGTGAGGTTGGGTGAGGGTTAGGTGAGGGTTGGGTGAGGGTTGGGTGAGGGTTGGGTGAGGGTTGGGTGAGGGTTGGGTGAGGGTTGGGTGTGGTTGGGTGTGGTTGGGTGAGGTTGGGTGAGGTTTGTTTTTTATAAGAAAATTACTCTTTGTAAAAGATAGTCTCATCAAAAGCCGAACAACAAAAGCCAAAGAACAAAGAACAAAAAAGCCCCATCTATAAAGAAAGGGCTTTTTTGTATTTATTTTTGTGCTTAGTAACGAATGCTGAATAAACCTTCTGCTTTGTTCTCTAAATTTTCAAAACGTGTTACACACTCTTGAATCATTTTGATTGCAGCAGCTTTGTCTCCAAAACCATTTGTCGTTACTGTTTTATTTTCTAAGTCTTTGTACACTTGGAAGAAATGTTCTACTTCTTTTTTGAAGTGCTCATTTACATCGTCGATGTCGTTTAATTTGTTCATCAATGGATCAGAAACAGGAACACAGATAATTTTTTCATCTTGTCCTTTATCATCTGCCATGTAGAAAATACCGATAGGTTTTACTTCAACCACCATTCCCGGAAGAGAAGGCTCAGTAAACAATACTAATACATCTAGTGGATCACCATCTAAGGCTAATGTTTCAGGAATGAAACCGTAGTCTGCAGGATATCTCATGTTTGAATAAAGTAAACGATCAAATCTCAATCGTTTTAAATCAAAATCATATTCGTATTTATTTCTACTACCTGCTGGGATTTCAACGAAGGCATCAAAAGTTTCGAATGTACTCATATTCATTTATTTTAATAGTCAAAAAACGTAATAATGGGTGCAAAAATACTTCAATTCGTGCGGTTTACCAAGTTTTATCGACATTATTAGAAATAAATTCCGAAAGAACCTCGAATTGCAAATCTCCTTGCATCAGGCATATCGAGATAATTTCCTCTCCAGCTTAAGTCAAGTCTGAATATTTTGAAAATATTTCCAACCCCTACATAATACTCATAATAAAAATCTTCTGGGGCTTTGTAGACCAATTGCGAAGCATTGAGGTTGATATTTTCTTGCGATATTTTTCCGTAAATTCCTCGAATACCCACAATTTCTCGTAAGTTTAAATCCCTAAACCAAGGAATTCTCGAAAGCAGACGTCCGCCAAAATTGTGTTCCAAGTGAATCGAAGCATATTCGTTTGTTACGAACTCGTAGTAGTTTAGGTTGGCAAAGGTATTCTCAATATTAAACCACGATTGATTTCCAGGTACCACACTTAATAATCCTAACGGCACTTCACCGAATGTTTTACCCGCTTCGAAAGTCGTGGTAAAGGTTCCGAATCCGCCCAATAAAATTGGTTTTCTCGCGTAGAACTGCAATTTGTCGTATTGGAAATTACTGTCAAAAGCTCCTTTGAACCCGTGACTATAACGCAGGTATAATTTGAGGTACTTTTGGTCAATTTCGTTTCGATCCACTCCATAACCAATGGTTCTTTTTCCTGGCGTATAATCAATCGCCATTTCTATTTCAGATTGCTTGGTTTCGTTGGAAATAATCGTATGTTCCTCATCCACGTAATAATCGAGGTTGAAGCGATCTGATGCGGGTTTCAGCGTTCGATAGCTGAAGGTCGTCAACAAGCGAAAGTTTTTTACAGGCTCAATTTCTAAACCAATGGTAGATAGATTAATATCCGTTAGTTTTGAATTATCTCCACTCGCAAATAAGGAACTAGAGGCAAAACTACGACCGAGTACGTCGTTCGTTTCTGTTAAACTTACTCCAATTTGCTCTACATCGCGGCGATTTCCACCAAAGAGAATAAAACGCGAGGGACTGTGAAGCAATACTTTTCCACTAACTCCGTATTTAAATTTATTGTCCTTGAAACCATAAGCTCCATATCCTTCTAAACGCCATTTATCGTTTGGACCAAAATACGTTCTTCCTCCCGCACGCATGCGCAAACCTTCAATATCATTATACCCAAATGTAGAGAAGATAGGACCATAGTCAAATTTGTACTTCGGGATATTGTAGTAGTTACTCGCAATAGTAGAGGTTAGGTCAAATAAAAATCTAAATTTTGGGACTGTTTTCAACGTATCTAACATTTTGTAGATACCAAACTCATCCTTACTTAGAGGTTCAAAGCGATACGTTTGCCAGAAGTCATCGGAACGGCTATAAATGGATTCATCGTATTGATTGACATCCTTTTTGTAAAAGTCGTCAGGATGTTCAATATTGAATTGATGGTTTTGATACACTGTGGTTCGCTTGCCGTAAATTCCCTTGGATTCCTCTTTTTTAGAGAGAGCAAAATCCGACATAAAGTGATCTCGTGTCAGTAAAAATACCGAGTCATTGAGTACGTCAAATTCTTGTTCAATATAAATCTCTTTCACCCAGTTGATGTTGGCATCGCGACTGGCTTCCATATTGATTTTTTTGATGGCAAAGGTCGAGTCATTTACCCAAAAATCACCTTTGAATGTTAATTCTCCTTTTCGTCTTGGGTAATAGATAATATTATAACACCATTTGCTGTCTATAAAGGCACTATCTGCTAGTACATAGTTGTATACATTAATTCCTGTACGCGATAAAGGGCTGACAAAATCCTTATCAAAGATTTTGATATAGTTGTTGTAGATATTATATTCTGCATATAAATCTTTGACAAACTCAATAATATGTTGGTTGGTATCAAACCCAGAGTTCTTGTTACCTAGCGTTTTTTCTATTTTTTTGTTGCCGATATTGTCCCCGTATACTTGTCCAATATTTTCATTGATGAAAATAGGAAGATAGGTTTTACCAGTAATGCGATTGGTGTCTACTTGTTCAAAGATGAATTCCATGCCTTTGAAAATCTTTTTCTTTTGGTAGGCGCTATCAATAGAGTTTAAATCAAATTCGATTTTTTCATATTTATCAAACTCGTATTGACTGAACATGTATAAACCATTTTTGCGCTTGCGCTCCCATATTTTACGTAAAATATCTAACGCAGGATTATTCTTTTTGGATGTTTTTCCTGTATAGATACGCACTTCTTCGAGCATATTATCCTCTTCTAACGTAATGTTCAGATCCAGGTTGGTACGGCTTCTTAGTGGAATGTAGGCCGTCTTGTATCCAACAAAGGAAACCACGAGTGTATCATAGTTATTTTCAGTTTCCAAATAGAACTTCCCAAGCTCATTCGCAATCACTCCTTGGGTAGAATTCTTGAAATACACACTCGCGTAAGACACGTCCAATTGGTTCGTATCTTTAATTTTACCACTTACTTTTGTTTGGGCAATACCTTGAAAGCTAGCTAATAAAAGGAAAACGAGGTAAAATAATATCTTTTTTTTCATAGTCAATTTGGGAGTAAACAAAAAACTCCATCCTATTAAAAAATAAGATGGAGTAATTCAAATATACAATATTTTTTTACTTAAAAAAGTTTATCTGTATAGTACTTTTTTCACTGCCTTAATTACATCATTGGCGTTTGGTAGCCATTGTTCCAATAAAACTGGTGAATAGGGAGCAGGAGTATCTGCAGTTGTTATACGTTGGATTGGCGCATCTAAATGGTCAAAGGCCTGTTCTTGAACTAAATACGTGATTTCTGATGAAATGCTTCCAAATGGCCAAGCTTCTTCTAGAATAACTAAGCGGTTGGTTTTCTTTACTGAAGTTAAAATCGCCTCTTGATCCAAGGGACGTACCGTTCTCAAATCGATGACTTCACAAGAAATTCCTTCTTTTTCTAATTCTTCTGCTGCTTTTAAAGCTTCTTTGATGATTTTACCGAAAGAAACAATCGTTACATCTTTTCCTGCTTTTTTGATATCAGCAACCCCTAATGGGATGGTATATTCTCCTTCAGGTACTTCTCCTTTATCTCCATACATTTGCTCAGACTCCATGAAAATTACAGGGTCATTATCGCGAATCGCAGATTTTAATAATCCTTTTGCATCATAAGGTGTCGAAGGTACAACCACTTTCAATCCCGGTACATTTGCATACCAGTTTTCAAAGGCTTGAGAGTGTGTAGCTCCCAATTGTCCTGCTGAAGCTGTTGGCCCGCGAAATACAATAGGAATGTTGAATTGACCACCTGACATTTGGCGCATTTTTGCTGCGTTATTTATGATTTGGTCGATTCCTACTAAAGAGAAGTTGAATGTCATAAATTCAACAATTGGACGGTTTCCATTCATGGCAGAACCAACACCAATTCCTGCAAAACCAAGTTCTGCAATAGGAGCGTCAATTACGCGTTTTGGACCGAATTCGTCCAACATACCTTTTGAAGCTTTATATGCACCATTATATTCTGCTACTTCTTCTCCAATTAAATATATGGTTTCGTCGCGACGCATTTCTTCGCTCATAGCTTCACATACGGCCTCTCTAAATTGAATCGTTCTCATAAGTTCTTATTTTCCGTAAAATTATTCAATAGGAGCAAAAGTATGAAAAAATATCCTTATCTCGCTTATGTTGTTTGCTGTTTTGTATTTTTTAACGGCAAGCGTTAGAGTGGAAGATCGACCTTTTTTTTATTTGGGTCTCTGGGAAGAAAAAGGAGCAAAATCACGAAGGTTTCCTCCTTATTTTACTTTTTAATGCAATAGTCAAGAATCGCGCGATACATTAAATCGTATTTTTTGGTTTAAAAAAAGTGTGGAATGTAAAAAAAAGTGACTGTGTGTAATCTTTTTTTTTAACTTTTTGAAAATGAAAGTTTTAATATTCAAGCTGATTCACCTTTATTAATATGTAGTTTAGTTGAATAATGAAAAATACGAGTAATACTGCACTTTTTGCGATTACCGCCTCTTTTTGTGGAAATAATACACAAAATGATGTAGTTTTTCCGATTGAATTAAATTAGTTGTAAATATCTTGAATACGTATTTTATTTGTAGCATAAAACTCAAAAATGCTAATTTATGTTGAAAAAAATTAAAGTTGCACTTATCTGTGCAGTGGTAGCCGTGGGCGTGTCTTCATGTAGTAGTGATGATAGCTCTTCAAGTGCAAGTGGATATGAAATTGTAGCTAAAACATCAGACAACGCGGTTATTCACAATATCGTTGTTGTTGAAGGAGGCGCTACAGAATCTATTGCAGATTTGGGAAAAAACGAATGGTCTAAGTCATTTTCAGGAAACAAAGTAGTAGCTGTTTCTGTTACTGGAAGTACTATTAAAGACGGAGATAAAGGATTTTTAACCTTGGAAATCATACAAGATGGAAAAGTTATTGAAACTTCAAAGTCAGAAGGTGGTGTTTTAGTAGCTAACGTTACAAAATAAGGAAAATATTTTTTACTATAGAAATGAAGAGGGTGGCCTAAAAGGTTACCCTCTTTGTGTTTTTAGGCTTTGCTCGCGTTGATTTTTTTTTAAAAGAAGATGGCTGTTTCCTTGTTAACGAGATTAATACCTTGCCAGGATTTACTAGTCAAAGCATGTATCCAAAACTCTTTGAATATGCGGGTATTTCGTTAACGGAATTACTCACCTCTATATTGATGTTAGCTATCGCCAAATACAAAAGAACCTAGTACTGTGATTCCACAGCTTACAATCCTCTATTTTTATCGTTCAATTACTGAATTATAAACTTTTTAAATTTTTGTCTTTTGTTTCAAGAAATGGGTATTTGATAGCCGTAATTCTACAAAAGATAGCGAATTATTGTGCGATTTAGTGAATTTTATTTGGTTAATTCTAAAATATTTGATATGCTTGCATAGTAAAAGTTTGAAAATTAATTCTTATTTTCGTTCACAAGTATATTGTAAAACAAAAAACTATAATAATAATGAAGATATTAGTTTGCATCAGCCACGTGCCTGATACTACATCAAAAATCAATTTCACAAATGGTGATGCTGAGTTTGATACCAATGGAGTGCAATTTGTGATCAATGCTAACGACGAGTATGCATTAACACGTGCTATTTGGTTTAAAGAAAAACAAGGAGCTACAGTAACTGTAGTGAATGTTGGAGGAGCTGACACAGAACCTACATTGAGAAAAGCATTGGCTATTGGTGCTGATGAGGCGATCCGTGTAAATGCAGTTCCTACAGATGGATTATTCGTTGCCAAGCAATTAGCTGAAGTAGTGAAAAACGGAGGATATGATTTAGTATTAGCAGGAAAAGAATCATTAGACTATAATGGTGGAATGGTTCCAGGGATGTTAGCAGCTATTTTAGGGTATGACTTCATCAATTCTTGCGAAGGAATGGAAGTGGACGGAACAGCTGTAAAAGCAATTCGCCAAATCGATGGAGGAAAAGAAACTATTTCTGGAAAATTACCGCTGGTAATTGGAGGACAAAAAGGATTAGTAGACGAGAAAGATTTGCGTATTCCAAATATGCGTGGAATTATGGCTGCTAGAACAAAAGCGTTGACCGTTCTTGATCCAGTTGGAGCAGACGTAGCAACAAAAGCGGTGAAATTCGAGAAACCAGCTGCAAAATCAGCGTGTAAAATGATTGCTCCAGATAATTTAGATGAGCTAATCAACTTGTTGCACAACGAAGCAAAAGTGATCTAATCTAGTAGTAAACCTAAAAAAGAAAAAGTATGTCAGTTTTAATATATGCTGAATCAGCAGAAGGAAAATTTAAAAAAGTAGCATTAGAGTTAGCTTCTTATGCAAAGAAAGTAGCGGAATCAATGGGCACCACAGTTACAGCGGTAACAGTGAATGCTGCTGATGTAAGCGAATTAGGAAAATATGGAGTTGATAAAGTATTAAAAGTATCAAATGATCAATTGAATACATTCAACGCTAAAGCTTATGCGGATGTAATCAAACAAGCGGCTCAGAAAGAAGGCGCTAAATTGGTGGTTTTATCTTCTTCAACAGATAGTTTATACGCGGCTCCAGCAGTGACAATCGGATTGAATGCAGGTTTTGCATCAAACGTAATTGCCTTGCCAGAAAGCACAACTCCCTTTGTCGTAAAGAGAACAGGATTCTCAAACAAAGCATTCAATTTTACTGAAATTTCTTCTGATGTAAAAGTAATCGCTTTAGGGAAAAATTCATTCGGATTAGTTGAAGCTTCAGGTGCAGCAGCTGCAGAAGATTTCGCTCCAAGTTTAAATGAGACTGATTTCAGTTTGAAAGTAGAAGGAGTAGAAAAAGTATCTGGAAAAGTAACTATCGCTGACGCAGATATCGTAGTATCTGGTGGACGTGGAATGAAAGGACCAGAAAACTGGGGAATGTTAGAAGATTTAGCAGAGGTATTAGGTGCTGCTTTAGCTTGTTCAAAACCTGTATCGGATGTGGGATGGAGATCACACGAAGAGCACGTAGGACAAACAGGAAAACCAGTAGCGGCTAATTTATATATCGCTGTAGGGATTTCTGGAGCAATTCAACACATTGCTGGGGTGAACTCATCTAAAGTGAAAGTAGTAATCAATACCGATCCAGAGGCACCTTTCTTCAAAGTAGCAGATTACGGAATCGTAGGAGATGCTTTCCAAGTATTACCTCAATTAGTTGAAAAATTAAAAGAATTCAAAGCGAAAAACGCCTAATCAGCATTTTTTAATTTAGATAATTAGACAAGACAGTAACTAAAATCTAAAGATTGTTTATCTTTGATTTAGTTACTGTTTTTTGTTTTTATAAAAAAAATTATGAGTTTGATTAAGCTGACAGTTAAAGGAATTTCATATAGCCATTCCCAAAATGGCGCTTATGCTTTGATTTTAGATGAAGAGCATGGGGATCGTAAATTGCCTATTGTTATTGGAGCTTTTGAAGCGCAGGCCATCGCCATCGCTATTGAAGAAGAAATTAGGCCTCCGAGACCTTTAACGCACGATTTATTTAAAAGTTTTGCCGATACATTTGATATTCAATTGAAACACGTTATTGTTCACAAACTAGTGGATGGGGTGTTTTTTTCGAGTTTAGTTTGGGAAAAAAATGGGGTTGAAGAAGTAATGGATGCCCGTACTTCGGATGCGATTGCCTTGGCAATTCGATTTTTTGCCCCTATTTATACCTACCCTGATATCATGAATAAAGCAGGAATTATTTTAAGTGGAACCCCCGAAGTAGAGGAAGAAGATTCCGCAGAAGATGATATTGCTAGTCAAGTAGAACAGTTCTTAGAACTGGATATTGAAGGCAAAGGCTATGGCAAATATGGTTTACCCGATTTACAGCGATTATTGAATGAAGCGATTGGTAATGAAGATTACGAAACAGCGGCGCGAATTAGAGATGAAATTAGTAAGCGATCTTAGGTCATAAAGGAAGAAGATAAGAATGAAACAATATTTAGATTTAGTACAAGAAGTTTTAGATAAAGGCGTACAAAAAGGGGATCGTACTGGAACGGGAACCAAGAGTATTTTTGGACATCAAATGCGTTTTGATTTAGCTGAAGGCTTTCCATTGGTGACAACCAAGAAAGTACATTTGAAATCCATTATTCACGAACTTCTATGGTTTTTGAAAGGAGAAACGAATATCGCCTACTTAAAAGAGCATGGTGTTCGTATTTGGGATGAATGGGCAGATGAAAACGGAGATTTAGGTCCAGTTTACGGCTATCAATGGCGCAATTGGAATGGAGAAGGGATTGATCAAATCAAAGAGGTGATTGACACCTTGAAAAACAATCCAGATAGTAGGCGTATAATGGTTTCAGCTTGGAATCCAAGTGTGTTGCCAGATACTAGCGTTTCTTTTGCGGAAAATGTAGCGAATAACAAAGCTGCGTTACCTCCTTGTCACTCGTTTTTTCAGTTTTATGTAGCTGAAGGGAAACTGTCTTGCCAGCTATATCAACGCAGTGCAGACGTTTTCTTAGGTGTTCCTTTTAATATTGCGTCCTATGCTCTATTAACGATGATGGTCGCTCAAGTATGTGATTTAGAACCTGGTGATTTTGTGCATACCTTTGGTGATGTTCACATCTATAACAACCATATGGAGCAAGTGAACTTACAATTGAGCAGAGAACCTCATGCTTTGCCAAAAATGAAAATTAATCCAGCGGTAAAAGATATTTTTAGCTTTACCTATGAAGATTTTGAACTAGAAGACTATGTGTCTCACCCTGCAATAAAGGGACAAGTATCTGTATAATTTAAATCCAAAAATGCTATGGAAAAAACGGAAGCAATTAAGCAGTACGAATACGCAAAGAATCGAATCAAACAACGCCGTATGTTGTTGTTTCACTTTGTTATTTTTCTTTTGGGATCCCTAGTGCTCTACGGAGTTAATATGTGGGTGAAAGATCCCCAAATCGTTGGGGTTTGGTGGACCTATGCCGTTGGAGCATGGGCATTGTTGCTTTTGTTTCACGTTATCAATGTCTTGGTAATTAACCGCTTTATGGGACCCGCTTGGCAAGAACGAGAAATAGAACGACTAATCGCAATCCAGCAAGAAAAAATACGACAATTACGCGCTAAAGTGGAAAAAGATTTTCCTTTGGTTGATGTAAAACGCGATTTAAATCACGAGGATCCAAAACAGTAAATCATGATTACCTTAATAGCTGCAATTGCAGAAAATAAAGTGTTAGGAAAAGACAATGCCATCATCTGGCATTTACCTGATGATTTTAAACATTTTAAGACCTTAACTTCCCATCATTACATTATTATGGGGCGTAAAACGTTTGAATCTTTTCCGAAACCTTTACCCAATAGAACGCACGTAATTATTACCAGACAATTAGATTATGTTGCTCCTGAAGGTTGTCTAGTAGTACATAGCTTAGCAGAAGCCTTACAACAAACGAAGAAGGAAGCAGAAGTTTTTGTTATTGGAGGAGGAGAAATCTACCAACAAGCTTTAGCATACGCAGATAAATTAGAGCTGACGCAAGTTCATGCTTCTTTTGAAGGGGATGCATTTTTTCCAGAATTCTCAACTTCCGATTGGCAATTGGTCAAGGAGAGTTATCATCCACAAGATGAACGACACGCCTATGCTTTTACTTTTCAAACCTATATTCGAAGCTAGTGATGAAAAAGTTATTCGCTTTTATTCTGTTTTGTAGCAGTCTTGTAGCAATGGCTCAAGAACCCTTGGAAGTACGCTATCTCAATAGTGAAAGTCTCAAAGAAAAAGAGTTTTTTCTCAGTAAAGATATGTTGGATAACACCTTTACTCAAGAAGAAAATATTTTGCGCAAACGCAGTAAATACAGCACAGAACATTTTAGCTTACCCAAGCTAGGAAGGATGAAGATGGTTGATTTGACTAATTCACGATTACCTGTTCTGTTTTATGGCGATTTTAATACCATTGTTCTGTTGAGTAAAGAATTAGCGTTGTTAAATACTATCGATTTAACAGGCCGATTTGCCGCTATGGATCCAGCTTATGTCGGAACTAGTATACAAAATAACCTGTGGATTGTCAATCAAGCCAATCAAAGTGTGTTGCGCTATAATTTGAGTACGCTAGAAATACGCAATATTTACACCATTAAAGAGGAACAGATTAAGACCTATCAGTCAACTTTGAATTATTTATACCGTGTTACTTCAACAAATCAAATTATTGGAATAGATATCTATGGTAATGAAGTATTGAACTATCAATTACCTTCGGATTATGAACACATTCAAATTGTAAATAATAAGCAGGTATTTTATTCGCATCTAAATAAGCTGTACTTTGTTGATATGGAGAAGAATAAGAGTAGAGAAATTAAAGTGGATGTAAAAAGTATTTTAGGCTTCTTTTATAACACTTCAAAATTGAGTATTTTTACAGAGCAAAAAATAAATAATTATCAAATAAATTTACCGTAATGCATATAGCGATTGCTGGAAATATTGGAGCGGGAAAAACAACACTGACAGATTTATTAGCCAAACACTATGGATGGGAAGCCCATTATGAAGATGTGGTTGACAATCCGTATTTGGATGACTTTTACCATCAAATGGATCGTTGGTCATTTAATTTACAAGTGTATTTCTTGAATAGTCGTTTTCGCCAAGTACTTCAAATTAGACAAAGTGGAAAAACAATTATTCAAGATCGTACGATATATGAAGATGCTCATATTTTCGCACCGAACTTACATGCCATGGGCTTGATGTCAAATCGAGACTTTAAAAATTACGCTACGCTTTTTGATTTAATGCAAGATTTAGTAGCTGCTCCAGATTTATTGATTTACTTGAGAAGTACGGTGCCAAATTTGGTTGGACAGATTCACAAAAGAGGAAGAGAATACGAAAACTCAATTTCGATTGAATATCTAAGCGGGTTGAATGATCGATACGAAAATTGGATCAAAAGTTACGACAAGGGTAAACTGTTAGTTATCGATGTCGATGAATTAGACTTTGTAGATAAACCAGAAGATTTAGGATTGATTATCCATAAAATTGACACTGAAATTAATGGACTGTTTTAGTTCAACAGCATAAAAAAATAGCCCTAGGGCTATTTTTTTATGCTTCTTTGTTTGCGGTATATTCGTAAAATAGTTTTTCTAAATTTTTGTTTTTCGGTTGTAAAGAAAGCGTTTTTAAGCCTTGTTGTTGGGCAAAGTCATAAACGGTTGCTCGATAGTCTTGATCTGCAGGAAAAACAAGTTCCCATTGAGTATCGTGAATGTGATTGGCTTGAATCAAATGAGGAATTCGATTGACAAATTCAATCTCTATTTTGAAGTCAAATTCAACCGCGATAATTTGTTCTTCTTGGTTGTCTAATAATTCATCCAGTAATTGATCTGCTACAATTTGTCCTTTCTTAATAATAATCACGCGTTCACATATTGCTTCTACTTCTTGCATGATATGAGTAGAAAGAAAAACCGTTTTGTTTTGGCCTACGGCCTTAATCAATGCTCTTATTTCTACCAACTGATTGGGGTCTAGTCCGGTTGTGGGTTCATCTAAGATAAGGACTTCTGGATCGTGCAGTAAAGCGGTTGCAATTCCCACACGTTGACGGTATCCTTTGGACAACTGACCGATTTTTTTGTGTGCTTCGGGTGTTAATCCTGTTAAGGTAATCACCTCTTCAATGCGTTCTTTTTTTGTCTTGTAAATCGAAGCGTTGAACTGTAAATACTCTCGGACATACATATCTAAATACAGCGGATTGTGTTCGGGCAAATACCCAATCGATTGCTGTACCTTCTTTGCTTGTGTTGCCACGTTGTATTCGTTGACGTAGGCCACTCCTTCATCACTGTGAATAAAGGTCGTTAGTATCTTCATCAGCGTCGATTTTCCCGCTCCATTTGGACCTAAAAAACCGACAATTTGCCCTTTGGGTACGGTAAAACTAATGGCATTTAGCGCTTGTTGTTCGCCGTAATATTTACTAATGTTTTCTACTTTAATAGACATAGATAATGGAAGGTTAATACAAACAAATGTAGGTAAATTAATGAGAAAATCCGAACGATACACTAAGAATGATAACCGCGATAACAAGTAGAGTTATGGCAACATATAAAGCGTCTTTTTCGAGTATAAAAGAAAACAACGACAGTACTAAACGTAGAGCTGGGGTCAAGAATAAAAGTAAAATACCCAAGAATATAATCGATTCTCCATTCCACTCCTTGATTCCTTCTAGGATATTTTGGAATACCACGAATAGATTTTGATCTTTTTCAATGAATGTTGCGTAGGAAACAACTTGCTGGGAATCTTTGACTAGTAGAATAATACCTCCCAATAAGGTTACTGTTAATGCACTCAAGACGCCATAGCGCAATACATTTCCGATGATGCTTTGTAATTGATTATCTGTAAATTTAAATGTACTCATAGTCTAGATTTTAGATTTTTCCAGTAATTCCGTTGTAAATCATATTCAATGCAATAATAAAAATTAGTACAGCAAAGAACATTTTAAGTTTTTTGGTATTGGCTTTCATCAGAACTTTCGCTCCTACCATTGAGCCAATCAGTACACCAATGATGACAGGCATGCAAATCGATGGTTCAATATATCCTTTTTGGATGTAGATCACGGAACTGGCGATTGCGGTTACTCCCATCATAAAGTTACTGGTGGTTGTGGATACTTTAAAAGGTACCTTCATAATGGTATCCATGGCAATGACTTTAAATGCACCTGACCCAATTCCCAATAAACCAGACATCATACCCGCTACTCCCATCATAGTAAAACCACCAAGGATATTCGTCATACTATACTGTACTTTCTCGCCATTTGCTGTAGGATAATTTCCTGCGAGTTTAAGTTTTTTGGCTAAAAAGCTACCGTTTTCGGGAAGAACTAGGTGATCTTCTTTTTTGCGAATGGAATTAATCGAGGAGAAAATTAAGGTTGCTCCGAAAATAATGGCAAGTAAAGAAGTAGGAGCATTGGTTGAGAGTAGGGCGCCTACAACAGCACCAATGGTCGTTGCTATTTCGAGAAACATCCCCAAGCGCATATTGGTAATTCCCTCTCGGACATAGGCAGATGCTGAACCCGAAGAGGTAGCGATAACCGCTACGAGCGCTGTTCCAATGGCGTAGTGAATGTCCACGCCTAAAAAAACAGAAAGCAAAGGAATTATAATAATACCACCTCCAAGTCCTGATAATGAGCCGATAAAACCAGCTGCAAAAGCACCTAGAAATAGAATTAAGATAAAAGTTAATACTGACATGTAATGGATTTTTTTGGTGAGAGGTAAAAGTATTAATTATTATAAAAAACAAAGAACAAAAAGGGAGTTATCTCTGTTTGGACATTTATCATTTGGGATAAAATCCCATTTAATAGAATTTAACTCGTAAATTTGCAACAAAAGAAAAGATAAGAAATGAGTAAAGATTGGTTAACTGTTTTTCAAGGGCAAGCCCCTGCTATTATTGCAGGTCCCTGTAGTGCTGAAACACCAGAACAACTGTTGCAAATCGCCCGTACTTTGCCTCAAGAGGTAAAGGTATTTCGCGCGGGAATTTGGAAACCAAGAACTAAACCTGGAGGATTTGAGGGAGTAGGAGCAATTGGTCTTGACTGGATGAGACAGGTTAAGGAAGAAACAGGTTTGTTGTTAGCCACGGAAGTTGCCACTGCTGAACATGTCGATTTGTGTTTGCAAAATGATATCGATATTTTGTGGATTGGCGCTCGTACTGCGGTTAATCCCTTTTCTGTACAAGAAATAGCAGATGCACTAAGAGGTACAGATAAAATTGTAATGCTTAAAAATCCAATTAACCCCGATTTATCCCTATGGATGGGTGGATTGGAACGATTGGAAAAAGCTAATATTAATAAATTAGGATTAATCCATCGCGGATTTAGTACCTATGAGAAGACAAAGTATAGAAACATACCCGAATGGCAAATTCCGTTAGATATTAAGTCTGAATTGCCACATATTCCCATTTTCTGTGATCCTTCTCATATTACGGGGCGTCGCGATCGAATCTTAGCTATTTCGCAATTGGCGCTAGATTTAAATTTTGATGGATTGATGATTGAAACGCATTGTAATCCGGATAAAGCGTGGAGCGATCCTGCTCAACAAGTGACACCTGAACAATTACAAACCATTGTGCAAACTCTTAAATTGCGCAATGTTACAGATGATACAGAAGAATACTTGCAAAAATTGCAAACCTATCGCATCCAAATAGATGATATGGACAGCAAAATACTAGACTTATTGAAGAAGAGAATGATGATTTCTGACGCTATTGGTTCACTAAAACGCGAGCGAAATGTTGCTGTTTTCCAACAAGAACGATGGAATAGTATTGTGGAAAAAATGATGAAAGAAGGGGAACACCTCGGATTTACAGATGAGTTTATTCGCACTATTTATACGGCTATTCATCAAGAAAGTATTTATCGTCAGGATCAAGTGATTAATAGAAAAGATGAAGAATAAAAACAGAGAATTATACAGAAGAACAAGACCAGGTATTTTTCTACCTGGTCTCTTTTTTTTGGCTAGATTTTAAAATATATTTGCCTTATGAAAGGAACGGTTTATAAATCAACGGGAAGCTGGTATCTAGTAAAGGGAGAGGATGGACAGTTTTACAATTGTCGCATCAAGGGAAAGTTTCGTATTAAGGGAATTAAAAGTACGAATCCAATTGCGGTTGGAGATCATGTGACATTTGAGCTAGAAACAACCAATGATGCAACCACAGGAGTAATCCACGAGATTGCACCACGTATGAATTATATTGTTCGAAAATCAGTGAACTTATCCAAACAAGTACATATTATTGCCTCGAATATCGATACGATGTTCTTGATTGTGACTATTAATAACCCCGTGACTACAACGAGTTTTATTGATCGCTTTTTAGTTACTGCTGAAGCCTATGGAATAAAAACAGTCTTAGTATTCAATAAGATTGATACCTATTCAGAAGATGCCTTGGACGAACAATTGTATTTACAATATGTGTATAGTCAGATTGGCTACGAGTGTTTACGTGTGTCAGCTCTAGAATCAAAAGGATTAGAAGCAATTAAAGAACGCATGGTAGGTAAAGTATCCATGTTCTCTGGTCATTCTGGTGTTGGAAAATCAACTTTAATTAATGCTATTGAGCCAGGATTAAACTTAAAAACGGCACAAATATCAGAACAACATCAACAAGGACAGCATACTACTACTTTTGCGGAGATGTTTGATTTAACCTTTGATGCAGCCATTATTGACACCCCAGGAATCCGAGGATTTGGTGTAGTGGATATGGAACCGCAAGAAGTAGGAGATTACTTTCCAGAATTCTTTGCCTTAAAAGAACAGTGTAAATTCAATAACTGTTTGCATCGAGAGGAACCTCATTGCGCAGTTAAAGAGGCGTTAGATCGGGATGAATTAGCCTGGTCGCGCTATAAAACGTATATTCAAATTCTCGATGGAGAAGAAGAACAGTATCGCACAGATATTTATAAAGACGGAAGAAACCAAGAAGAATAATCTTGGTTTTTTTTTGCCTCTATTTTGTAATAAATGCAACAGATTGAATTTTAGAATAAGAGGAGTAATGTGTGTATTTTTTATTTAATTTATTTAAATTAGTGTTTTATTCTGTGTTTTTTTAATTTTTTATATCTGAAAAAAAGTCTGAAAATAACATATATTTGTGGTTAAGTTAAAATTAAATCAATATGTATCGTTATTGTTGGGTATTGTTACTCTCATTCTCTTTGTTTGCACAGAAAAATAGCGTGCTCACAACAGAAATAACCGATGAATATAAACAAAATGCTTATTCGATCATCAATGAAGAAAGAGTTGAGGTAAAAGTCACCGCTATCGATCGTTTTAGCGTCAAGACACGAAAGGTAATTACGGTCTTAAACGAAAAGGGACTAGAGGATTTGGGATTTGATGAGTATTACAATAAAAATCGAAAAATAAAAAGTATTCAAGTATCTGTATTGGATGAGCAAGGGAAGTCTATTCGTTCACTAAAACAAAAGGATTTCACCAATTATTCACTGAGTCAAGACATGAATATTACGGATAGTCGCTTGTTGCGTTTTGATTATCGACCAGCAAACTATCCTGTTGTTTTTGTTTTTGAAAGTGAAGTCGAAGCTAAAAATACTGCTTTTTTACCTAAGTGGTATCCGATTCAAGGATATCAACAATCCGTTTTGTATGCTGTTTTTTCAGTCGAAGTACCCGCTGATATCGCCATGAACGCGCATTTATTCAATCCTTCTTTTTACCCGATTGAAAAGACAACAACAGCAACAACGGTACAATATACTATGCGCAACTTTCCGGCTCTCGTTCATGAGAGCTTAGCTCCAAGTCTACAACAATTTGTTCCTAAGGTACTGGTGGCCTTAAATAAGGTAAATCTCGAAGGGGTAAATGCTTCATTTTCCAGTTGGGAAGAGTTGGGAAATTGGTACTATCAACACTTGATTAAAGGAACCGATGTTTTAAGTACGGAGACGAAAAAGAAAGTACATGAATTAGTGCAAGGAGTAGAAGATCCCGTAGAAAAAGCTAAAATTCTGTATGCCTATATGCAAGAAAGAACTCGTTATATCAGCATTCAGTTGGGAATTGGAGGCTGGAAACCTATGTTGGCAAAAGATGTTGATATTTTAGGATACGGAGATTGTAAGGGATTAACCAATTATTTAAGAGCACTGTTAAAGGAGGCAGGTGTACAATCTTACCCTGTTTTAGTTTATGGTTCAGCTACTCCGTTAAATATTGAGAAAGAGGTTGTTTGTTTGCAGGGAAATCATATGATTTTGGCTCTCCCTCTTGGTGACAGCTATCAGTGGATTGAATGTACAAGTCAAAAAAGTCCTTTTGGTTATATCGGTGGATTCACGGATAATCGAGATGTACTGGTGGTAAAAGAAACAGGAAGCGAATTGGTTCGAACAAAGCACTATACATTAGAAGAAAGCAAGCAAGAGAGCAATGCGACAATAGTGCTAGATGAACAAGGAAATGCTAAAGTTAATTTACATATAGAATCTATCGGAATTCAGTTTGATAATCGTTTTTTTATTTCTTCTATGAATTCCAAAGACAAAGAAAGAGCGTATAAACGCCTGTTAGATGATTTTAAGAATGTCCAGTTTTCAAAATTAGAAACTTCAATTGAAAAGAGTCAGGTTAAGTATATCGAAGACTTAGATTTTACTGCTGATCGTTATGCACAAAAATTAGGCGATCGACTGGTTTTTTCTTTAGCCAATTGGAATGCAACATCCGCTAAGTTAACCAATGCCAGGAATCGAATCACGCCTTTTACGCTGCAATACGATTGGAAGGATACGGATGAAGTAGAAATAAAAGTACCTGAAGGCTATGATTTAGATATTCTTCCATCACCTATTGATATTAAGAGCAAGTATGGGATATATCGTGCAGATTTTGAATATAAGGATCAAAAACTCTTCTATAAGAGAACTAGACATAATATAGGTGGAATTTATGAAAAAGAAGATTATATGGACTATAGAGCGTTTAGAGAAAAAATAAACAACGCTGACCAAGTAAAAATAGTGTTGAAGAAACAAAAATAAGAGATGAAAAAGTGTATCGTATTGTTCTTACTTCTTGTAAGTTCCGCAGTAGTGCAAGGACAATCTTTTTTAGGAAAAGTGACGTTAGAAGAGTTGACACAAGAAAAGGATAGTCTTTATCCTGAAGCAGATACTTCGATTTTGAATGAAGAAGGCCTAGTGTATTTTGAATACTTTCCAGAGATTGGCTTTAAGATGAATCAAGTTGTTAGTCGGAAAATAAAAGTCTATACCAAAGACGGAATTTCTTCTATTGATTTAAGCGTGCCTTACTATATTGGTAACGGCGTTACAGAATTGGTAAAGATAAATGACGTCATTACCTACAATGAGAAAAATGGAAAAATAGAACGAAGTAAGATTAAGTCAAATGCTATATTTGACGATAAGAAAAATGAGAATTGGAAAATAAAGAAAGTAATTATTCCAGATGTAAAAGAGGGGAGTATCATAGAATATACGTACACGGTAGTTAGTGATTATTTTAATATCATTCCTGCATGGAATTTTCAACGAAGCATACCTATTCACAAGTCGACGTATGAAGTTCGAATTCCTGAATTTTTAGTGTATACTACGCGTGTAAAAGGAGGAATCAAAATAAATAAAATCAATAATGTAGAAACCAAGGCGATTCGCTTAACGAATACATATCCTTATAAAGAGGTACGGATGAAAGAATCTGTCCATAAGTATACGGTAACTGATGTTCTTCCTCTAAGAGAAGAGCCTTATCTTGATAATATTGATAATTATCGTGCGAGTATTCAATTCGATTTGAGCATGATTAATTATCCTAACCAAAGACCACGAGTTATTGCACTAAGTGAGAGTGATTTAATCAAGTCTATTTATGAGGGGAACGGATTTAAAGACCAATTAAAACAAACAAAATATTTTGAGAAAGTCATTAATCTCCAAGATTATGAAGGATTAACAGAAGAAGAGAAAACACAAAAGGTTTTAGCCCTTGTAAAGAATAGCGTATCCTGGAACGAAAAGTTTGGCTATTTAACCAGAGATGGAGTAAAAAAGGCCTTTGAACAGAAAACGGGAAATGTGGCAGAAATAAACCTAATGTTAACCAGCATGTTGCGTTATGTGGGGTTGAAATCGAATCCTATTTTAGTGAGTACGGTAAATAATGGAATTGATTTGTCTTTTCAAAAAACAACATTTAATACTGTATTGAGTAGTGTAGAAATTAATCAAGCTACCTTGCTCTTAGATGCTACTGAAAAGTATACAGATATCAATATTGTTCCACCGCATAATCTAAACTGGGAGGGAATTCTAATCAAAGACAATGGACAGTTTTTTAAAGTGAATATGATTCCTAACTTTCATTCTGTTTCTTCTGAAAGTTTTGTTTTTAATTTGTCCGAAGATGAAACAAGCGAAGCAGGATCAGGGCAGGCAATGTTTACGTACAAAGATTATATTGCTTATTTTGCACGAACAAAAAGACAAGGACAGAGTGAGGAACAAATCTCGAATGAATTAGAAAAGACTTATAAAAATATGGATGTCAAAGGAATTCGAATCTATGGGCAAGATGATCTTTCTAGGGCCTATAGTATGCGCTTTTCCTTTGATAAAGCAAATGCAGTTTCTAGAATTGGAAATGAAATATATTTTAATCCCATGCAATTTTTTGGGTTAGATGCCAATCCTTTTCAAGCAGAAGAACGAGTAATGCCTATTTCATTTAGGCTCCCCTATGTTGATGTTTATAAACTAACCCTAACTATTCCACCTTCTTATACCATCGAATACCTGCCTGAAAATATGGATTTATTTGATCAAGCCACAGGATTAAAAGCTTTTTATAGTGTAGAAGAAGTAGAAGGTAAGATTGTATGTAGTTTTGAATGCTCTAAATCTCTGGTTCATGTAGAGGCTTCAGATTATAAAAAAGTAAAACAGTTTTATGATAAGATTCTAGAAAAAATAGAAGAACAAGTGATTTTGAAAAAGAACTAACAAAAGAGCTACCTCTACAGCGAGGTAGCTCTTTTTAATTAACCAAAAAATTAAAAATTAGAAAAATAATACGTATTACCAAAGCGATAAGTGGCCATTGCTAGTAATAAAACGTCCTTCACGTGTTGGGAAAGCGTTGTGTCTTGAAGAACTGCGGTTTCCATTTCTTTAGAATAGGCGATAAAAAGAGCCGTATCGTGGAGATGAAAGAAGGTAGTTGTGTATTGTTTTGCAATGGGGATAAAATGTTCTCGGTCTTCGTTTTTTTCAAAAGCATAGTGTTGAGTATAATCAGCATCACTTTTGGCAGGATGGTCAGAGTTAAGCTTGGCTAAGAATGCAACGGCCATTTCCTTGTCATAGGTGGCATCAATCCCTATCTTTTTCGCTTGCTGGTGGATTTTATCATATAAAACAGCCGATAGTTCACTGGATGGAATTGTTGAAAGGGTGGTGTCTCTCAGTACTTCATTGACTAAAATGTAATGATAATATCCGAGGAAATCCATCGTATTTAATTTAAACTCCGCAGTTTTAATACCTTGAATATCCGACACGATCAAATGATGATACGATGTTGTTTCACTAGCGGCACGTATTCCTTTTTTTGAAGTTCCGCTTCCTATTGCCTCCGAGGCAGAAGCTGCCGCGCCAATTACTAACGCCTCTTTCCAATCGCTTTTTGTTCCGTGTTTTACCACATAGGCCGCCACAGCTTTGGCATCTGCTGAAGCTACGCGTTTGAGCCAACCCCAAAAACCAGCGGTTTTTGGAGTGGGTAATGCTTGTTGCTTTTGCTCATATTTCGCGCTAATTTGTTCATAAATACTGTGGTCTTTCGATTGGGGGGCGGTTGTTGGCATATTTGCCTGATCAGAATTACACCCTGCAAATAAGGGCATAAAACTTAGCATAAGTAGATATACTTGTTTCATGTTTGTCTGTGTTTAATTAATCCTTTTCAATAGAATAAATGGTTCAGGACGATCGAGTATAACACACATACAATCCCATCAAGATGACTCTGTACAATGTGTTGTCTCGTTGAAGCCAATAGAAAACAATTGCCATTGTTTCTATTCGCAGCATCAAGGGATTAACGTTGGCCAATTAATCGAACATACACCTGAATTGTAGTAACCTGTTGCTATGTCGAATGAAGATTTCTTTTTGCGCAACGATTAAAATAGGTGTGCTATTGTAGTTTGCCCATCAGTATGGTCTTGTTTATGATGGGAAAAGTTCATTTTTTTATTTAGGATATAACCTAAAATTAGGCCAAAGGTTTTTTTGTAAAGTTAATAGAAAGTTAAAGTAAGTGAGGATGTTAGAAATGTATAGAAAATAGAAGTGTCTTATTTCTTATTTATATTCATGGTGTGTGAGGTATCTCTGGGGGATAAACAAACTGAAAGCGAAAGTAAGTTTGCTTTCTTTTGGTGAGGAGGATAAATCCTCTCTAAATAGCACCATAAACAGAAGTAGTTTTGTATTTTTGAATAAGGATAATCTAAAAAGTCTATACGTGATGAATAAGGTGGTACTAATTGCCTTTGGAATTTTAAGTTGCACTGCGATAGCGCAGCAACAATCAAATGTAGTATCGAATACAGTAACGGTAGCGTTCTTGCGAAATGAGAAGGTCTTACCACAGGCTGATGCGGTAATCTTGAATGAAGAAGGGATGGTAGAGTATGAATTTGATGAAGAAAGCGGATTTAAAATCATCCAGAATGTAAAACGCAGTGTGCTGATTGTCAATAAAGACGGAATCAGCCATGCCAGTTTACAAATACCCTTTTATTTTGGACGATTGGCAAAAGAAGAAGTAGCTATTGAATACTATAAAATCTATCGAATAACAAATGGAAATGAGCAGCTTATAGCAATTGAAGAGGCTGCTAATACCAAAGTGGAAGAAGATTTTTATCTCAAAGAAATTAAAGTAGACGACATTCAAGCAGGGGATCGTATCGAATATAGTTACACGAAAAAAATACCAACTATTGACGCAATTCCAACCTGGTATTTTCAAGATCAAATACCTAAATTAAAAAGTAGCTATACCGTTAAGATTCCGGATAATTTAACGTATCTCATTTCAACAACAGGAAGTCTCCCGTTACATGAAACAAAGGAAGTGACCCAAGAATCACGCAATTTATCTTCGTCTAGATGGGGGACATCGTATCGATTTAAAGAAGCGATTCTTCAGTACAGTGCAACTAATATCCCAGCATTGGAAGAGGAACCATTTATGGACTATGCTTCAAGTACTAGTTCGATTCGTTTTGATTTGATTCAATTTCAATACCCTATGAGCCCTTCTGTGGTTATTCCTCATGAGCCTACTGCTGTGGCAAAGGAAGTGTATAAGAGTAGAAATGTAGGAAGTGAACTGCGTTTAGACTCCTATTGGATTAAGCAACTGAAAAACTTTCCGTTGGTCGATGGGAGTGAACAAGAAAAGGCCGAGCAAGTCATTGCTTTTGTACAAAATAAGATTAGATGGAATAAACAGTATGGTTATTTTGCCGAAAAAGGAGTAAAACGAGCCATGAATCAAGGAGAAGGCAATGGAGCAGATATTAATTTAGCTATTATTGGTGCTTTGGGGGCAGTGGGAATTCAAGCGGAACCGATTGTACTGAGTACACAATCGAATGGCCCCGCACCCTTGTTGTTTTCTCGCTTTATCAATCACTTGATTGTGGGATTCAATGCGGATAATCAGTTTTATGTCGTTGATGGAACTATGCCTCAAGCCATGCTAAATGTGTTGCCTTTTAATGATTTAAACGGAGAAGGTTGGATGATTTCTGATCAGTATGCAGTAACAAAAGTAGAGCTAACTCCTAAACAAATTTCTTTTAAACAAGAAGAATTTCAGTTGCAGTTGGAAGAATCTGGACAGGTGACAGGACAGATGAATAGTACCCTTACCCGTTATGAAGCCTTGAATTTTCACACTAAATTCGGTGAAGACCCACACAATAAAAGTCGAGCAATCATTGAAGCTCGTAGCCCGCAACTGTTTTTAACAGAAGAGAGAATCACCCCAAAAAAAGGAGAAGTGGAACTGGCCTATCAGCTGCTAAAGTTTAACTTTGCAACGCGAGATGAGCAAGAAAAAACGCTAACATTTAATCCGATGGAGTTTTATCGAGATAAAGAAAATCCGTTCGTTAGTGAAACAAGACATACGGATATAAATTTTATCTATCCTTTTATGGACATTTACAAAGTAACGATTCAGCTTCCAGCAGGATACCGAGTGAAGCAGTTGCCAGCGAGTAGCGTATTGACTGGTCGAGCCATCGGAATGAATATGACATATGAGACAAAAATCTTAGATTCCAATCACGTGCAAATTGGCTTTACCTTACGCGTGACGAATCCAGTTGTGGGTAAAGAATACTACGGTGAATTACGTTCTTTTTACGACGATATGAGTGAAAAAATGAACGAATTCATTGTATTAGAACAACTAAATAAAGAAGAAAAAAAGTAAGAATTGAGAATAGTAATACAACGAGTAACAGAAGCATCTGTTACGGTCGAAGGAGAAATCACGGGAAGCATTGGTCGCGGTTTGTTGGTATTTGTCGGTATAGAGGAAGTGGATACGAAACAGGATATCGAATGGCTGTCCAGTAAATTGGTGAACTTGCGCATCTTTGAAGATGAGGGAGGGGTAATGAATAAAGCCGTGCATGAAGTAGATGGAGACATACTTGTGGTAAGTCAATTTACCTTACACGCCTCAACGAAAAAAGGAAATCGGCCGTCTTACCTTCGCGCTGCAAAACCTGACTTTGCCATTCCGATGTATGAGGATTTTATTGCTCAGGTTGAGCGCGATTTGAATAAAAAAATACAAACGGGACGATTTGGAGCAGATATGAAAGTAGCCCTGCTCAATGATGGCCCCGTAACTATTTGTATCGATTCTCAAAATAAAGAATAATGAAAAGTACACTGATTAAATTTAGCCTGTTTACGGTTATCTATATTTTATTTTCGTGGTTTATTGCCACGGATTTTGTTTGTGCCTTAAAGGGAGATCCGCTGTGTTTGCAAAATGTGGCTATTCGCTATATTATCTTTATGATTTTGATGGTCGTATATGAAAAATGGGTAAAACACAAGCTGTTTAAAAAGAAAGGAAAATAGGTGATGGGTAATGCGTGATGGGTCATGGAACATTCCCTCACCAAACCACACCAAACCAATAAAAAAACAACAAAAAAATGAATATACAAGACGCACAACTAGCAGTAGATACGTGGATCAAAGAACATGGGGTTCGCTATTTTAACGAGCTGACTAATATGGCTCAGCTAACAGAAGAAGTAGGAGAGGTAGCTCGTATTATCGCTCGTCGATATGGAGAGCAATCGGAAAAAGAAAGTGATAAAAATAAAGATTTGGGTGAAGAATTAGCGGATGTTGTATTTGTAGTTTTATGTCTGGCCAATCAGACTGGGGTAAATTTACAAGATGCTTTTGACAAGAAGATGGATTTGAAAACCAAACGAGATCACGATCGTCACCACAACAACGAAAAGTTAAAATAAACAAAGTACGGATGCAAGTTCACTTACAACAAACCGCTTTGAAATCAGGACAAACACTTGAGCTAGCTGGAAGTAAATCGGAGAGCAACCGCTTGTTGTTGCTACAACAATTATTTCCTGAACTCGTTGTGGATAATGTTGCAGATTCGGATGATGTAGTGGCCATGCAGACAGGATTAGCCTCTGGAGCTTCGCAGGTTGATGTGCATCATGCTGGAACAGCCATGCGTTTTTTAACGGCTTATTTTGCGGTTTGTCAGAATCAAACAGTAGTGTTGAAAGGAAGTGAACGCATGCACAATCGCCCCATTGGTGTTTTGGTTGATGCTTTGCGAAGCTTAGGAGCTCAAATTTCGTACGTGGAAAAAGAAGGATATCCACCTTTGTCGATCCGTGGAATTTGGGCGGAAGGAGGGAGCATCGATATTTCTGCAGCAATCAGTAGCCAGTATATCTCGGCTCTCTTGCTAGTGGCAACTCGTTTTAAAAAGGGACTAACCTTGCATTTAAAAGGGGAAATTACCTCCCGACCTTATATCGAAATGACGCTGTCTTTACTTGATGAATTGGGAGCAAAGACTTCTTTTATCGGGCAAACTATTACGGTACTTCCCCCCGTAACCCTTCAACAAACCCACTTTACAGTAGAGGCGGATTGGTCGTCTGCTTCTTATTACTATTCGCTACTGGCGCTATCTCCTCTTGGAACAACACTGCGTTTGGGAAAATACAAAAAAGTTAGCTTACAAGGGGATGCCGCTTTGGTGCGTATCTATGCGAAATTAGGGGTGGAAACACGTTTTGACGCAGGTGATTATATACAGCTCGTTAAAAAGGAAAGGGAACAACCGGCTTTTGACGCTGATTTTAGAGATACACCCGATTTAGCACAAACTGTTGTAGTGAGTTGTTTTGGTTTGGGTATTCCTTGTACTATTCGAGGACTACATACGCTGAAAATTAAAGAAACGGATCGGTTAGTAGCCCTGCAGAATGAATTGAGGAAGTTGGGCGGAGACTTACAGATTACTGCGGATAGCTTGACGTTGTCTGCAAAACGACAGGTCGTCCCCGCTGGTCAAGCCATCGACACCTATCAGGATCACCGAATGGCTATGGCTTTTGCTCCTTTAGTCACTCAAATGGACTTGTGGATAAACGAGGCGGACGTGGTCACTAAGTCCTATCCTGTCTTTTGGAAGGACTTGAAAAAATTAGGTGTTCAAGTGATTGAAAGTAAGTGAGATAGAAAAAAATACCGCTAAAAACTTGACAACCCCTATCTCAAGGTTGTATATTTGTAAAACTTGAAAAGAAGCGACTTCTTTTTATTGAACTAATTAAAATTGTTTTCAATGAAGTTATCAAACTTTAATTTTGATTTGCCAGAAGAATTATTGGCAGAGTTTCCAGCTGAGAATAGAGATGAAGCTCGTTTAATGGTTATTGACCGTAAAGCGGGGACAATCGAACATAAATTATTCAAAGATGTGGTGGATTATTTTGGAGAAGGGGATGTCATGGTTTTAAATAATACGAAAGTATTTCCTGCACGTCTTTATGGAAATAAAGAAAAAACTGGTGCTAGAATTGAAGTTTTCTTATTGCGTGAATTAAACGAAGAACAACGTTTATGGGACGTACTTGTAGACCCTGCGCGTAAGATTCGAATTGGAAATAAATTATATTTTGGAGAAGATGATTCTCTAGTAGCTGAGGTCATTGATAATACAACATCTAGAGGTAGAACGTTGCGCTTTTTGTACGATGGTTCGTATGAAGAATTCCGCGCAAAGTTGCAAGAGTTAGGGGAAACTCCAATTCCAAAATACATCAACAGAGAAGTAGTTCCAGAAGATGCAGAGCGTTACCAAACGATTTATGCGAAAGAAGAAGGTGCAGTAGCTGCCCCAACAGCAGGATTACACTTTTCTAAGCACTTGATGAAGCGCTTGGAAATTAATGGAATTAAATTTGCTGAAATTACACTACACATCGGATTAGGAACGTTTAACCCGGTAGAAGTAGAAGACTTGTCAAAACACAAAATGGATTCCGAAGAATTTGTGGTTTCTCAAGAAGCTTGTGATGTGGTAAACCAAGCCAAAGAAACCAAACACAGAGTGTGTGCTGTAGGAACAACGTGTATGCGTGCTTTAGAAAGCTCGGTTTCTTCGAGTCAAACGCTTAACCCTTTCAGAGGATGGACAAATAAATTTATTTTTCCTCCCTATGAATTTAGTATTGCAGATTGTATGATTACAAATTTCCACATGCCAAAATCAACCTTATTGATGATGATTTCTGCTTTTTGTGGTCATGATTTAATGATGAAAGCATACAAAGAAGCGGTGGAAGAAGGCTATAAATTTTACTCTTACGGAGATGCGATGTTGATTTTGTAAATCAACAAAAAATATGATATTGATAAAAAATCCCTTGCAATTCCAGCAAGGGATTTTTTATAAGTAGAAAATAGTAGAAATATTGATAAAAATTCTACATTTACAAAAACCAAAATAGTAAACCATGAAATTTGAAAATACGTTAGCTTTTGCTCAGAATCTCGACGCTAAAGATAGCTTGTCAAACTATAGAAATGAATTTAATTTCCCTAAAGTCAATGGGAAACAAGTGATTTACTTTACTGGAAATTCACTTGGACTTCAGCCGAAACGCGCAGTAGATTATGTAAATGAAGTGATGACGGATTGGGCAGAGTTAGCTGTAGAAGGACACTTTTATGCGAATAAACCTTGGTGGGACTACCACGAAAGATTTAGTGAGCCTTTAAGTAAAATTGTAGGAGCAAAACCTTCAGAAGTTACGGTAATGAATACGTTAACGGTAAACCTTCATTTGTTGATGGCTACATTCTATCAACCGAAAGGAAAACGCATCAAAATTTTATGCGAAGAAAAAGCATTCCCTAGTGATCAGTATTTAATTCAGACACAGGTCAAATGGCACGGATTAGACCCTAAAGAGGTGATTGTTGAGGTAAAACGCAGACCAGGAGAACACAATTTTAGATTGGAAGATATCTTGGCAAAGATAGAGGAAGTAGGAGATGAGTTGGCTTTGGTGCTAATGGGAGGTTTAAATTATTATACAGGACAAGTATTGGATATGAAGACCATCACGGCTAAAGCACATGAACATGGGGCATATGTTGGATGGGATTTAGCTCATGCTGCTGGAAATATTAATTTGGAGCTACACAATTGGGATGCGGATTTTGCCGCTTGGTGTAGTTACAAATATATGAATTCGGGACCGGGTAATGCTTCGGGCTGTTTTATCCATGAAAAACACCATACCAACAAAGCGCTTGTTCGCCTTGGCGGATGGTGGGGACACAACAAAGAAAGACGTTTTTTGATGGAACCAAAGTACGATCCTATTGAAGGGGCGCATGGATGGCAAATTAGTAATTTACCAATCTTGACGTTGGCTCCTTATTTAGCATCCGTAGAGCTATTTGCCGAAATTGGGATGCCTAAGTTAATTGAAAAGAGAAATTTAATTACGGCTTATTTAGAGTTTATCATCAATACCATTGGTGCTGAGGTAGGGGGGAATTTTGAAATAATCACACCAACAGAACAAAGTGAACGCGCCAGTCAATTGTCTATCTTATTACATGGAGAAGGACGCGCCTTGTTTACTTATTTAATGGAGGCTGGAGTCATTGTGGATTGGAGAGAACCTAATGTAATTCGCCTAGCACCCGTACCTTTGTACACAAGTTTTGAAGATATGTATCACTTTGGACAAATCTTAAAAGAAGGAATTCTAAGTCAAAACTAATTTTGAGTAAACCCTGTGATTTAATTTATAAATTTGCAGCGAAAAATAACAGCGTACGATATGTCAACAAAGCAACAAAAAATAGAGACTTTTGATCCGTCTCAACCTGGATTAGCAGATGCAACTATTTATGGTTTGCCATTTACAGCAGAAGAAAGTGAAATTATTGTCGTTCCCGTGCCTTGGGAAGTAACGGTAAGTTATGGAGCAGGTGCATCAGATGGACCCGCAGCAATTCTGGACGCTTCTTACCAAGTAGACTTGCTACACCAGAAATACCCTGAATTGTGGAAGTTGGGCATTTATTTTGATGAAGCACCAGCACATTGGCAAGAACAAAGTGCCCAATATAAAACGCTAGCTCAACCTATTATTGAAGCCTTAGAAAATGGGGAGGATTTAGCAGATCATCCTAGTTTACAAGAGAGCTTGAATACCATCAATCAAGTGTGTGATACGTTACACAAAGAAGTGGAGGCAAAAGTGGCGGATTGGATGAGTAAAGGAAAACGCGTGGTGCTATTAGGAGGAGATCACAGTACACCACTGGGATATTATAAAGCAGTAGCGAAACACCACGATTCATTTGGAATTTTACACTTTGATGCACATATGGATTTGAGAGAAGCCTATGAAGGATTTACCTATTCGCATGCTTCTATCATGTTCAATACGTTGCAATTACCTCAAGTGGAGAAAATTGTCCAAGTGGGAATTCGCGATTTCTGTGAACAAGAGGTGGATGTAGTGAAAACCTCTGGTCGTGTTTTGGTTCATACCGATGCAGATTTGAAGCAAGATGAATTTGAAGGCATGAGTTGGAAAACAAAATGCAATCAAATTATCGACTCCTTGCCGCAAAAAGTTGTTATCAGCTTTGATATTGATGCCTTACTACCTTGGTATTGCCCCAATACTGGAACACCAGTGCCTGGTGGATTGACCTTTGAACAAGCCACGTATTTAATTACGAGACTGTCTGAAACCAAGAAAGAAATCATTGGAATGGATTTAGTCGAAGTGGCACCAGGTGAAGATGATTGGGATGGAAATGTAGGGGCAAGACTCTTATTTCACATGTGTGGAGCATTCGCAAAATCACAAGGATTGGCTGTTGGAAAGGAATTAACGTTTGAAAAATAAAAAACAATCCCTTTTAAAGGGATTATTTTTTTTCATTTGCTTTGATAATAAAGCAGTTGATTAGCGTTAAAAGGATGGCAAATGTCAGTAAACTATAGACCAGTAAGCCATCAATAGAAAGGATAAACTGACAAATATACCAGCAACCTGTTAGTAGAATAACGATGATCCAAATTAAGTTTTTCATTACGGTTAAGAGTGTAGGCTAAAAGTAATCGATAATGAAAAAAGCAAAAAACACTATTCAAATATTAATTAGGTAATTATATTAAAGATTCAAATATTGAAAGGGAATATGGGGAAAAGTATTGCAATTGTAGGGAGTGGTTTGGTTGGAACGGTGTTAGCCATTGCACTCAAACAACAAGGACATCAAGTTTTTGTATATGAAAAAGGAGACGATATTCGCACCATTGATTTTTCAGGGCGATCGATTAATTTAGCCCTTTCGGAACGTGGATGGAAAATGTTGAGACGGGTTGGACTCGAAGAAAAGGTGCGCCAGTTTGGAATTCCCATGCATCAACGCGCTATTCATCACGTCGATCGAGAAGAACAACAACCCTATGGTATTCACGGCGAATCCATCTGGGCGGTTTCACGGGGTGGGTTGAATAAGAAATTAGTCGATTGGGCAGAAGAGATAGGGGTTCAGTTTGTATTCCATACGCCTATTTGGAGTGTGGATATGAAAAGAGGAGTGCTATATACGAGCGAGAAAGAACAGCACGTGTGGAGTGAAATTCAACATGACATCATCTTCGGTGCTGATGGAGCGTATTCTAAAGTGAGAAACCGCTTACAGCAACGCAGTCGATTTGAATACCAACAATCTTATTTGCCAATTGCTTATAAAGAGCTGATGATTCCAGCAAAAGCAGAAGGTGGCTTTGCTATGGATGAACATTCCTTTCACATTTGGCCACGGAAAGACTTTATGTTGATTGCCTTGCCCAATATGGAGGGCTCGTTTACGTGTACTTTATTCATGCCTTATCAAGGAGCTGTGTCTTTTGATTCTATTCAAACGCCAGAAGAAATAAAGACCTTTTTTCAAACGCATTTTCCCGATGCCTTACAATTAATGCCTGATTTGTTGGAACTCTATCGCGATAATCCCGTAAATGCATTAGTGACCACAAGATGTTTTCCGTGGGTATACCAAGATAAAGTAGCTTTAATTGGCGATGCAGCTCATGCTGTGGTGCCTTTTTATGGACAAGGACTCAATGCTGGACTGGAAGATGTAGATGTATTGCTCGATTGTTTGCAACGCAATCCAGAGAATTGGACAGAAGCCTTGGATCAGTACCAACATTCACGCAAAGTGAATGCAGATGCTATTGCCGAGCTATCCTATCGCAACTTTAAGGAAATGAGCGAACAGACCGCTAATCCCTTGTTTTTGTTGCGCAAAAAAATAGAAAGCAAGTTTGCTAAAAAATACCCCGATTTGTGGTTGCCTTTGTACGATCGTGTAACTTTTAGTCAAGGTACGTACCAAGAAGCGTTAGCTATTGGAGATCAACAAGCCAAAATTATGGATGTGATTATGGCGATAGAAGGGATAGAAAAACGATGGGATAGCAGCGAGATAGAAGAAAAAATAAAACAGTTGATAAACGAAAATAGAGGATGTTAATCCTCTATTTTCGTTTTTTGGACGTCGTATTTCTACTGGTGGTTTTTCTAGTTGTTTTAGGAGGAGTAGGTCCCCCTATTAATTTCGTGAGTAAACTAAAGGCTCCTTTGATGAAGGTGGCACTTGTGACAACTTTTAGCACACTTTTAGTAAGAGTGGGCTCTTCTTTTTTAGCGGTAGCAGTTGGTTTTGCCTCTGGTGTTGCTTGCTCATTTAGGGCTTCACTTCGCCTTTGTAACACCTCATATGCACTTTCAGTATCGAGCGTTTGGTTGTAACGCGTTACTAGTTTGGATTGGTTTAGGATGGTTTTGATTTCTTCTTCGGTTAAGATATCCATGCGGCTTCTCGGTGCACGCATCGTACAAACAACCAAAGGAGTAGGTATTCCCTTTTCATTTAGTGCGGTAACTAAAGCCTCTCCTGTTCCCAATTGGGTGATAATTTCATTTGTTGTATAGTAGGCAGTAGAAGGGAAGTTCTCCGAAGCAGATTTGATGGCTTTTCTATCTTTTTCTGTAAAAGCACGCAAGGCATGTTGAATTTTAAGTCCCAATTGAGCTAAAACACCCTGAGGAATATCGGTTGGATTCTGCGTGATAAAGTAAATTCCAATCCCTTTAGAGCGAATGAGCTTAACAATGGTTTCAATTTGAGTTAATAAAGCTTTGCTGGCTTCATTGAAAATAAGGTGGGCTTCATCAATAAAAATAACTAATTCTGGTTGTCCACTATCTCCTTGTTCCGGCATTTTGTTGTACACTTGAGTCAACAGATTAAGCATAAATGTAGAAAATAGCTTGGGTTTGTCTTGAATGTCTGTTAAACGCAGAATATTAACATAGCCACGACCTTGGTCGTCATACCGCATCAAATCACTTACATCAAAGGAAGGTTGCCCAAAGAATATATCTGCCCCTTGTTGCTCCAATTCGATTACTTTTCTCAGAATAGCGTTCGTCGAAGCAGGTGAAATACGTCCATATTCGCCTTCAATTTCGGATTTCCCTTCATTGGTTAAGTACTGTAATAGTTTTTTAAAGTCTTTTAGATCAATTAGTTCAAGCTGTTGATCGGCGGCAAATTTAAAAAGTAGTGCGATGATTCCCGCTTGTGTATCGTTGAGTTCAAGTATTCGACTCAGTAAAATGGGACCAAATTCGGCAACGGTTGCGCGTAATCGCACCCCCTCTTGTTGGGAAAGAGTGAGTAATTCAACCGGAAATCCGCTAGGTTCAAAGGGAATATTCATCTGCACATGGCGATTTTGGATAAAATCATTGGATATTCCTGGTTGGGCAATACCACTAAAATCACCTTTTATATCCATCATTAACACGGGAATTCCCTTTGAGGCGAGTTGTTCGGATAAAACTTGGATGGTTTTTGTTTTTCCTGTACCGGTTGCTCCTGCGATTAATCCATGGCGATTAAAGGTCTTTAACGGTAGATTGACAAAGGTATCTGCGACAATTTTTTGATCCAAATTTGCGCAACCAATGGTAATAAAATCAGTTTTATGACTATAACCATTTATGATATCAGTTTTAAAAATCTCTAGGCTCATTTTGAGTATTTTGTATAATTAAAGATGATTTTTAGCAAAATACACAAGTAAACATGAACAAATGTTATAAATATTAAATGTTAAATGTAACTGTGTTGGTGAAATAAAGATAGTAAAATTCATTTAGACTTATTATCTTTACCACTGCTTACTATTTTTTAAAAGTTAAGGTAAGTATAAAAAAACTTATGTTAAGTCAAGGTTAGCTTATTTTAAAAAAATGGATTTTAATTTTTTTATTTCATCTAAAAACATAAATTTGCGACACTGATGACTTTAAAAAAGTAAAAAAGTAATAAGTAATAATTGAAAAAAAAGAATTAAATTTTAAAAAGATGACAAACGTATCAAACGAATCAGTTGAAAAAGTAGGGTCAAGCTCAGGAGCAAGTAGATTATTTGCATCATTAGCCGTTGTATTATGTATTGTTTTTGGTTACCTTATTTGGCAATTCGTAATGGGTAATCCAGCGAACTTTGAAAATGGTGATCCAGCAGGACATCCACTACCAGGTAACTTCATGGGGATGGTTTATAAAGGAGGACCCGTAGTTGCTGTGTTAATTGGTTTATTAACTATGACAATTGTTTTCTCAATCGAGAGATTTTTAGTGATTTCTAAAGCTTCAGGAAAAGGAGATGTTGGGAAATTCGTAAAAGAAATCCAAGTTTCTATCAATGAAGGAAGAATCGAAGAGGCTATGGAAGCTTGTGATACTCAAAAAGGGTCAGTAGCTAACGTTGTTAGAGCTGGTTTAGTGAAGTATCAACAAATGAAAAAAGAAGGATACAACAGCGAAGAAGCTACAGAAGCTATCCAAAAAGAAATCGAAGAAGCTACAACGCTTGAGATGCCAATGTTAGAGAAAAACATGATCGTATTGGCTACGTTAGTATCTATCGGTACATTATGTGGATTATTAGGAACAGTAACAGGGATGATTAAAGCGTTCTCCGCTTTAGCGACTTCTGGTACTCCTGACTCAGCTGCATTAGCAACAGGTATTTCTGAGGCGTTAGTTTGTACTGCAACAGGTATTGGTACTTCAACATTAGCGATTGTAATGTATAACTCATTTACTACAAAAATTGATAGATTAACTTATTCAATTGATGAAGCTGGATTTGCTATTACTCAAGCATACAGAAGATTCAAAGGATTAGTAAAATAATTTTAGAATAAGTATTAATTATCTTATATTGAAAAATATAGGAGTTAAAATAATTTATCAATGGCTAAAGGTAAAATGAAAAAGAAGAGTATGAGCGTAGATATGACCGCAATGTGTGACGTGTCATTCTTACTCTTAACTTTCTTCGTATTAACATCGACAGCAAAGCTTCCGGAGCCATTACCAGTAGATACACCAAATTCAACCGTTCAAACGAAATTACCTGAAAGTAACTTAGCAACTGTTACAATCGGGGGAGAACCAGGTGATGAAAAGGTTTTCTTCGGAGTTGTAGGTAAAGAAGATCGTATTGCTACGCTTGAAAAAATGGGTAGTCGTTATCAGATAGAGTTTAGTGATAAAGAAAAAGAAGTATTTGCTTATACTGAAGGTATCGGAACTCCTATTAACGATTTGAAGAAATTTTTAAATCTACCTGCAGACGTTAGAAACAAAGTTGGTGCAGACCAACCAGGTATTCCAACAGATTCTGTAAACAATCAATTGAAAGATTGGGTAGAGATGGCACGTGTAGTGGCAAAAGAAAGAAATAACAAAGTGTTAGACGTTGCAATTAAGGGAGATGCAGAAGCAAACTACCCAGCAGTGAAAAACGTTATCGATATCTTGCAAGCCCAACGTGTAAATAGATTCTTCTTAGTTACAGGACTTAGAAACGAAGATTTTTAATCATTAAAAAATTAAACTGTAAATGGCTGAATTAAATACAGGCGGCGGAGGCAATAAGGACAAAAAAGTAAGAAGTAAAAAACAAAATGCCGGAGTAGATTTAACTGCGATGGTGGATTTGGCCTTCTTATTGATTACGTTCTTTATGTTGACGACATCTATGAATAAGCCTCAGTCTATGAATCTTGCGATGCCAGATAAGGATGCAGATACTGAAATAGAGGAGGAAAAAACAAAAGTAGATGAGAACCGTACAATGACCATACTAATTGGCGGGGATAACAAACTGAAATGGTATATGGGTATGGTAAACAACCCATTAGAAGGACCTACAGATCAGACCTACGGTAAAGCAGGAATTCGTCAAGTATTGTTAGAGAAAGACAAAGCCGCTTTAGCTTATTCACAAAAAGCAGACCAAGGGTTGATCGTAATCATCAGAGCTAGTGAAAAAGCTACGTATCGCAACTTAGTTGATATTTTAGATGAGATGGCTATCTCAGGTATTAAATCATATGCATTAGTAGATATCACAGCTGAGGATTTAGAAATATTAGGTGAGAAGTAGTTAACGTTCTGAGAAATTAAGAAATTATGTCAAAATTAAATATCTTTAAAAAGGATTGGGTTGATATTATCTTCGAGGGACGTAACAAGTCTTACGGAGCATATCAATTGCGATCTGAAAACCCAAAAGTAACCACTGTAGCTTTGTTCTCAGGAATTGCTTTGTTCGGTTTAGCATTGGTTTCCCCAATGTTAATCGATATGGCAAAAGGAACTTTTGGAAACAATAAGGTGGATAAGTTGGATAAGGTTATCGAAATGGAAAATATAAATTTACCAGATAACACACCACCCCCTCCACCACCACCACCAGAGGATGTACCACCACCTCCACCACCTCCACCAGCAGATGAGGTTAAATCAATAAACGATACGAAAAAGTTTACTGAACCTGAAATTGCGAAGAAAGAGGAAGTGAAAGAAGAAATCGCCAAACAAGAGGATTTCAAAGATGCAGAGGTTGGTAAGAAAGACCTGAAAGGGGATAAGGACAAAGGGGAAATCAAGATTACCGAGAAAACAGGAGAAGCGGATAAAGGAACTGGGTCTGGTGGAGACGGAGATGGAAACGAAGTTTTCATTGCTGTACAAGTGCCAGCAGAGTACCCTGGAGGAATGCAAACGTTTAATAAACAATTTATTCAACGTTTTAGAACCCCAGACATCGATTCAGGTGTGAAATCTATTCGTGTTATCGTTATGTTTATCGTTGAAAAAGACGGATCTTTAACCGATATCAAAGTTGTACGTGACCCAGGTTACGGAGCTGGAAAAGAAGCAGTACGCGTGTTGTCTAACATGCCGAAATGGAAACCAGCGGTACAAAACGGTAAAACTGTTCGATCTCAATTTACATTGCCAATTACAATTCAAGTACAATAGTAATGTTTAACAATAAATTCAAACAAAAATCGCTTTTACAGCGATTTTTGTTCTTTTTTGGACTCTTGTTTTTTCTTCTTTATTTGTTCTGCGGAATAGCACTTATCGTAAGTAAGTCATTGCCCTTTCAAATGGAAGATAATCATCGAATATTATTCGGGATTGTTCTGATAGTCTATGGTTTTTTTAGATTCTACCGCTTGTGGAATACTAATATGGGAAAAGATTAAAAAAAGCTTCGAATTATTCGAAGCTTTTTTTATTCCTCCTTTTTATGTTAAAAAATACTTTTATTTTTTCCTTCTTATAAAGAATATCTATCTTAGACGAAAGAAAATGAGCAAACTAAGTTTTGTTCTAAATTTGTTTTATATGATTCAAGGAAGAAGCGCTGCTAGAATAGGAATTTTAGCTGGTGTTTTAGCAACAACGAGTTTGTTCTTTCAATGTAAAGATAAAAACACAACCCCTGCTGATACCAATACGGAAGCAGTTTCTCAGGAAGAAACGTTATTAACGGGCAAATTAACCATCGGAGTAGATGAATCGGTGTTTCCTATTGTGGAAGATGTAGCAATTCTATTTGAAAATGAATATAAACACGCGAAGTTGAACTTGCTTTCTAAGTCGGAACGCGAAATCATTAATTTACTGTTCTCGGATTCAATTCGAGTGGCTGTGTTGCCACGAGTAATGACAGAAGAAGAACAAGAGCACTACAAAGGAGTTGTTGCCCCTAAACAAACGCATTTCGCTAGTGATGCAATTGTTTTTGTAACAAGTAAAACAGCAACAGATTCAATTGTTGATTATACAGCAATCTTGAAAAAATTAGAAACAGGACGCGTAAGCGAAGAAGATTCTTTCTTGGTTTTTGATAACTATAATTCTAGCGTTTCTGCTTCTTTCCGCAAAGCAACGGGTTTTGATGCTTTTCCTAAAGATTACGCCTATTTCTTGAATACCACAGAAGAAGTAATCGATTATGTGGTGAAGAATCCCAAAGCTATTGGTGTAATTGGATTGAATTGGCTGACACAGCCCAATGCCGAGATTCAAAAAAATATTGAGGCGGTAAAAGTCTTAGCGGTGAAAAACACAGCAGATAACCGATACTATAAACCAAGTCAAAACAATATTGCTGAAGAAACTTATCCTTTGATTCGCAAACTATATGTTTGGGATATGCAAGGAAAAAATGGCTTAGGAACAGGATTTGCTTCGTATATTGCTGGTTATAAAGGACAACGTATTGTTTTAAAATCAGGCTTGTTTCCTTTTAATACACCACCTAGAGAAATTGTAGTGACCAAAGAAATTAAATAATAAACCACATACTTATAAAACAATAACGATATATTATGAATAAAAAGTATTCTATTTCATTGTTAGCTTTAGCTTTAAGTAGTTCTTTTGCTTTTGCTCAAAGTATAAATGAAGCAAAAACAGCTATCAATGCAGAACAATTTGATAAAGCAAAAGATATTTTAAAAGAACTAATAGGGAAGAAACCAGCGGATGGAATGAACTATTTCTATTTAGGAGATGTGTTCTTAAAAGAAGATCAATCGGATTCAGCTCGTTATTATTTTGACAAAGGGCTTTTAGCAAAATCAAAAGGTTCATTAAACTACATCGGTTTAGGTCAAATTGAATTAGACAATAATCGTTCTGCTGAAGCTGTAGCGAATTTCAAAAAAGCAGAAAAAGATATTAAAAAGAAAGACTACAACGAACAGTTGTTAGTTGCGGCGGCATATTTAAATTCGAAGATGCCTAATCCAAAAGAGGCACAGTTGATTGCGGCTGATGTTGTAGCAAAAGATTATAGTAATCCAATGGGACACTTGCTTTTAGGACGTGCATTTTTAGAGCAAAAGAATTTGAATGATGCGTTCGCTTCATTTAGAAATGCGTATGATTTAGATACTACGTTAGTAGAGGCGAAGCTGCAAATGGCTATGATTACAAAGCGTGCAAGAGCTTATGCGGATGCAATCAAAGCTTGTGAAGAAATCTTAGCAACAACACCTGATTATGCACCAGCGTATAGAGAAATTGCTGAAATTTCATATATGTGGTCGAAAGTAAATGCCAAACAAGAAAAACAGTTAATTGCACAGGCAGGTGAAAATTATAAAAAATTCATTAAAGCAACAGGGAATTCTATTGATTCTCAAATGCGCTATGCAGATTTCTTAGTCTTGACGGAAAATTATCCAGAATTGGAACGCGTAGCTACACAAATGAAAGATGTAAAAGGAGTAAATCCTCGTATCTACCGTTATTTAGGGTATGCTGCTTATGAAAATAAAAACTACCAGGTTAGTGTAGATGCTTTAGATAAATTCTTGAAAGTATACTTAAAAGAGTCAAAAAGCTTAAATGCAATTGGGCGTGATTATATGTATTTAGGACTATCTGAAATTGGTTTATCTCAGGATGGAGAGAACAAAGAATTGTATAATAAAGGTTTGAACCACTTGAAAGATGCTGTCAATGTAGAAATTGCAATTGCAGGTGAATTTAACCGCTATGGTATAGATTTGTTTAGAGAGAAGAAGTATCAAAATGTAATTGATATCTTAAGTATTTCTGCAGATATAAAAGAATCATCGGGTTATATTTATGATAATTACTATGTGGGGTATTCATACTATTTATTGGGATCAACAGAACGTCCAGATAGTGAAGATTTGTTGAAAAAAGCAGATGAGTATTTAGGAAAAACAATTGAAGCTTCACCATTAACACAAGAGGCGTATTTCTATAGAGCGCGTGCAAACCGCTATATTGATCACGTGGACGCGTATGACCGCATGTATGAATCATACCAAGGGTTCTTGAAAGTGCTAGGAGAGAAGAATGAATTGAAAGATCCTTCGAACAAAGACCAGATTATTGAGGCTCATACGTCAATTGCTACGTATTATGCCAACAAAGATAGAAACTCAGAAGCGGTAGAGGAGTTTAAAAAAGTACTAAATTTAGATCCTTCGAACAGTTTTGCTAAAAAAACAATAGAAGCAATAAATAAAGGATAAGGAATTATAATAAAGAAGTAAAAGGCTGAATATCTAGCGGTATTCAGCCTTTTTTTTGTATTATTTCTATTGTAGTTTTCTTAATCCTACTATATTTGCCGGATGCAACTATCTATAATTATTTTAAACTATAATGTTCGTTATTTTCTGGAACAATGTATTAAATCGGTTCAGTCTGCCATCGAAGGGATTGACGCGGAAATTATAGTAGTTGATAATAATTCGCAAGATGATAGTGCCGAGATGATGAAAAACCTATTTCCCCAGGTGTGCTATATTGCGAATCAAGAGAATTTAGGGTTTCCCAAAGGAAATAATATTGGTGTAAAACGAGCTACAGGAAAATACATCTGCATTCTCAATCCCGATACGGTTGTAGCAGAAGATACGTTTCACAAGTTATTGGCTCTTTTTGAACGTAAGGCAAAGTTAGGAATTGTTGGTTGCCAATTAATCGATGGACGAGGAGGATTTCTACCCGAATCCAAAAGGGGAATTCCAACTTATTGGCGCTCTTTTATGAAGGTAAGTGGATTGTATCGTTTATTTCCTTCCAGTGTGCTGGTCAATGGGTATTATGCTTCTCATTTACCCGCAGATAAAAATGGTCCTGTGGAAATTTTAGTAGGAGCCTTTATGTTTATGCCTCGTAAACTGTATCTCGAGCTCGGTGGATTTGACGAACGCTTCTTTATGTATGTTGAAGATACTGATTTATCTTATTCAAGCTTAAAACAAGGCTATGAGAATTATTACTATGCTGATACAACCATTATTCATTATAAAGGAGAAAGTACAGATAAAGATTTAGAATATGTCAAACGATTTCATCGAGGGACGCAAATTTTTTACGAGAAACACTTTCGAAAGTCCTATGTTTTTGACGTGTTGATGCGCTTGATTACCTTTGTTTTTTTGTTTTCAAAACAAAAGAAAAAAGGGGATAAGGTAGCAACTGTCAGTCACACCATAGTAGTGAGTGAAAATCCAAAGGTAAGAGAACGGATTGAAAAGACGTTGCAACGCTCCCTACAACGGGTGGAAAGCTTACATGGCTTAGAAGAAATAATAAAGGAAAAGAAAGGAATCAATGGAGATTTAGTAGAAATTATCTTTGATGGCGATTATTTAACTAATAAAGAGATCATTACCTTTATGCATAAAAATTATAGATCAGAAATAATTTATAAAATTAAACCTGTGAATTCTTTGTTTTTGATTGGTAGTAATGATAGTAATAGTAAAGGATCCGTGATAATTTTAGAAGAATGATAATTTTATCTTTACGTGGAAAAAGTCCGAAATATTATTAAATTTGTAATCTGAATTAAGAAACACAACCTTAGGTTATAAATATGGCAAAGTTCGAATTGAAATTACCCAAAATGGGAGAAAGTGTTGCGGAAGCAACCATTACAAACTGGTTGAAGAATGTAGGGGATCGCATTGAGGCTGATGAGACAGTATTAGAAATCGCAACGGATAAAGTTGACAGTGAAGTTCCATCAGAAGTCGAAGGAACTTTGGTAGAAATATTATTTCAAGTAGACGATGTTGTTCAAGTAGGGCAAACAATCGCTATCATTGAAACAGAAGGAGGCGAAGTTGCTTCAACTCCAGCTGCAAGCGCAACTCCAACAGCTGCAGCAGTAGAACAAACAGTACAAGTAGCTCAAGAAGTAGCTGCACCTGTAGATTTTTCAGCTTCTGAAAAATTCTTTTCACCACTAGTTAAAAATATTGCCAAAGAAGAAGGAATTTCTTTGAGCGAGTTAGAGGCTATCCAAGGTACAGGAAAAGAAGGAAGAGTAACGAAAAACGATATTTTAGCTTATGTTGAGACAAGAGGAACGCAACCTCAAGCGGTAGCGGCTCCAGTTGCAAAAGCAGAAGTAGCAAAACCAGCTACAACAGCAACTAAAGCTGTTCCAGTTTCCGTAAACGGTGGAGATGAAATCGTGGAGATGGATCGTATGCGTAAATTGATTTCAGGATACATGGTACAATCAGTGCAAACGTCAGCACACGTACAATCATTTATCGAAGTGGATGTAACGAATATCGTAAACTGGAGAAATAAAGTAAAAAATACATTCGAAAAGAGAGAAGGTGAAAAATTAACGTTCACACCAATCTTCATGGAAGCGGTAGCGAAAGCATTAAAAGACTTCCCTGGAATGAATATTTCTGTCGATGGTGATTTCATCATCAAGAAAAAGAATATCAACTTAGGAATGGCTGCTGCCTTACCAAATGGAAACTTAATCGTTCCAGTAATTAAAAATGCGGATCAATTGAACCTAGTTGGCATGGCTAAAGCGGTTAACGACTTAGGAAACCGCGCAAAAGCTGGAAAATTAAAACCAGACGATACACAAGGAGGAACGTATACGGTAACAAATGTGGGGACATTTGGAAGTGTATTTGGTACGCCAATTATCAACCAACCACAAGTAGGTATCTTAGCTTTAGGAGCAATCCGAAAAGTGCCTGCAGTAATTGAAACACCTGAAGGAGATTTTATCGGTATCCGCCAAAAAATGTTCTTATCACACAGCTACGATCACCGCGTGGTTGATGGAGCATTAGGAGGTTCTTTCGTGAAGCGTGTTGCTGATATTTTAGAAGCTTGGGATATCAATAGAGAGATATAATTGTTGACAGTTAACGGTTGACAGTAGCGATATAAAATAGAAGGGGTTGTCTTGTAGACAATCCCTTTTTTGTTTGAGATGAATGGGATATCTGTTCAAGAATTGTTTCCCTTGTATTGGGTGAATTTTTTTTATCAGGAAGGTTAGTTGTTTTGGATCTAGGGATCCTTCGTTTGGGTTACGATGTCTTTTTACTCGAAAACACGAAAGTAAGTAAAGGGAGTAGCCCTCCAATTACGGCAAAAACGATAAAGTATTGACCTAATCCTTCTTCTTTGCCTAAAGCAGTTTGTATGGTTTGGTATTGAATATAGAAAAAGAGGAGGATGGTAAAGGTGTTTAATACGCGCATCATGCGTATGGCTTTGGTGTATTGTTCTTCTATATTTTCAGCGGTTATCGTTATTCGATGTTTAAAGAGGTGGGGTTTGTATTGAAAGTAGTACAATAAGGCAAAAACAAATACACCTAGTCCTGGTAAGAAAAGTAGGGTAATTTTATCCCCATACGCATCAGGCTCACCAGCAATATTGAAATGGGTGGGAATAGTATCGGGTAATTGACCATAGTAATAACAGGTGGTTCCTATTAATGAAAGGAGTAGTATAACATTTATCACATCGTGATAACGTTCTAGTTGGCTAGGTTTGATTTTTAGGATTGGGTATTGCGTCTTCAAGTTATGTTTGTTTAAAAAAATTAAGTTTAAATATAATAAAATTAAGTTTAATTTTAATAAAGTTAAATAAATAAGTTTTTTTTTGTTCTTTAGTTTTGTTGAGAATGTAGTATTTTAGAATACGTATCCCTTGTTTATTTAAGTTAAAGCCTATGCGAAAATATTTGTTTGTTGTTCTTGTATTCTTCCTATCGGGAAGTAGTGACTCATTGTGGGCCTATCCTATTTTTCCGCAGACCTTAAGTGATTTGTATAAAGGAGCAGATCATGTGGCCTATGGAAAAGTCGTTGGTTTTATCCCCTTAGAAGAAGAGTATGATGTGACGAAACCACCAAGCCTATATAATACCTGGGTTCAAGTTGTCATACAGGAAGAACTAAAAGGGGAGTTAATAGAGAAGGAGATCTGTATTGCCCATTATCTCGGTATGATGTGCCCAGAACCTTTTGATTTTAGAGAGGGACAGGAAGTATTGCTTTTTTTGAATAAGGATATAAGAGAGCATTTTTATTGGCCTTATTCTTGGTCTTATGGAGCAAGAGAAGTAGATGCAGATGCTTACTGCCTGTATAAAGAGAAGTTAATCGGCTTACAAGCTGTTTTAGCAATCTCGAATCCGGAGCGACAAGAACAACAGTATGTTACTTGGATAGTGGATTGTATCAAAGAGCCGTTAACGCGCTGGGATGGCGTTTTTGATTTACTCAACGAGAAAGTAGATCACACACCAGAACGAAATCTTGTAGCTCATCCGTATTCCATTACTGCAGAACAGAATCAAGTGGTCCGTCAAATCATTTTCGATAAAAATAAAATCAATGTAATGGATTTGAGGGTATTAAATTATCTAAAGTATGAACAAGACAAAGAAATACTAAATTTTGTATCCAAGCAACTAAAACAAGCGTCGTTAAAAGATGAAGGCTTTCTTTTCTTTCAATTAGGCAGTAGAATTATTGCTGCGTTATCCGATCGTCAGGATCTAAAAGATTTAGTTCTTACGATTGATGAAAACGAAGTATCAAGAGAAGTGAAACAAAAATTACTTGACTTTCAAGAGAAAATATAAGCAAAAGAGAAGCGAATCAGCTGTTTTTTTTTATACTTCATCCTTTAGATACTGTTGATGCATTTTCTCCACGCGTTTGGCAATTTGTCGTTGTAAATGACGAGGGGAAAGGACTTTAATCGCTTCACCAAACCCCAATATTTCGCGTTCTAATTCAAAATTTAGTACCACATCTAAGCGTATTTTGATTCCTTTTTCATTTTCCTCCAGCAATTGTTGTGAGCTGTGGAGCGGTTTGGTTTTGACGTAGGGGGCATGGTATTGATTGACCCATAAAATAACTTTGTGTGCGCGATCTTGCTCTGTTTTCGTTACCCCTAATACATCTTCAAAGTAGCGATCAAAATTAACGCCCTGATATTCTTTGTAAGGTTCGTTGGCCAAAGCATATACATTGGTGATGCGATCCAGTGCCAAAGTAAGTAAATGTTTGTTTTTACTACTTCGGGTAATCAAAAACCAACGGTTGCGGTATTCTTTCAGTAAATAAGGATAATAGAAATTCTTAGATGCTGCTTTGGATTTAAAAGATTGGTATTCAATCAGCAACGTTTGTTTATTCTTAATCGCTTCGTACAAGGGGCTAATAAACTTAATTCCCTTTAATAACGGATTGCCCTCCATCTGAATGTAGTTGGGCGCTTTTGTACTGCGCGTCAATAAGCTGTTGTCCAATTTGGCGATGACCTCACTCATCTCATCGACCTGACTAAATCCGTTTAAGTGCTTTAAGATAGCAACGACTTCTTTTAGCTTCTCCCTATCCGAATCGTTGATCGGTGAGTTTTTGATGCTGTACTGCGCATCCTCGTAGGTGTAGTATTTTCGATCCACTACTACAATAGGGGCATTATATCCCAAGCTATCACTGCGCATGGTTTGAATATCCAATTGAATGGTGCGTTTGCTGACTCCGGAATCAATTCCTTCATATTCATAAAGCCCATCAGAAACTTTCTCGATAAGATCATTCAACGTCCATTTTCGGAAGCGATTTTGTAAACATTCATCAAGGATGCGATAACGCAATAGCGCAAGTTTATTTGTTGCCATTGGATTGAATTTGAAATACCTTTCAAAAATACACAAAACAAAGGATTGAACCTCTTGATTGCGCGGAATGATTGCGCAGTTGGTAGAATAAAAGCAAATCAAATGGATTAAAATAGTATATTTAGATTTCAAATCGACTAAGATGGCTACCCCCCTTTCATTTACCCCTCAAACATACCTTTTGAGGCAAGAATCTACCGTTGTAATACGAGAAGCTCAAGTAGAAGACGCAGTTGCTTTAAATCAATTGATTCGCGCATATTTAAAAGACAGTGCTTATATTCCTTTGGAAGTAGAGGAGTTTACTAAAACGCAAGAAGAAACCCAACAGTGGATCAATGCTATGCAACAGAGTCCGAATTCGATTCTACTCGTTGCCACGTGTGAAGGGCAACTTATCGGAAATATCGATCTAACGGGAAATCCAAGAAATGCACTTCAACATACTGCTATTTTAGGTATGGGACTTTTAGCACCTTGGAGAGGGTGTGGTTTGGGAACCTTGTTGGTACAAGGCGTTCTGGATTGGGCAAGGACGACAAGCCAACTCGAACTTTTGTGGCTTCAAGTCTATGAAGAAAATAAGGCTGGCGTTGCCCTATACCGCAAACACGGTTTTGAAACCAAAGGATCTATGCCTGCCTTTATCAAAGTAAAGGGGAAATATTATACGAATCAAATCATGCAAAAGCAATTGAAGTAAACATTAGGTTTCTTCAGGTAACATAGAAGAGGTTTTTCGAAAGGAAAACCTCTTTTTTTTGATCGTTACTTTTTTAAAATAGCATTTTTCTCTTTTGTTTTTACTCCTCTTTTTTCAGTTTGTTGCTTTAAGTGCGCAATGGAATTGCGTATATTGCTTTTTTTATTTTTAAATTAAGTTTTAAATAGTTCTTTTATAGCGTTTTGTAATTTATTTTGAAAAAATATTTAACTGCGCATTTTCTTTGCGTAGTATGAGGTGCATCTTTGTACTGTTCGAAAGATACAAACCTTGGAAGCGTTTCAGTATAGCGCGGAAGTAAGGTGCAATCGTTATCCTTATCCTGTTTGTATGTGTAGAATATTGAGGTTCGACTCCTCACTTCCTTTAGATGGATGACTAGTGGTTTAGTATGTATTTGTGTCGTAGGTTCGAATCCTACTATTGCGAAATGCAATATAGCTTAGCTGGTTAGAGCAAAATACCATTGCCTTAAAAGCAATTTTTGGAGAAGCAGGAGAACTTCAATAAAAATCTCCTCCATAAAAAAGTTCAGTCAACTAGTGTTTCAGTTTTTAGGTTTGAAATCTTCGGAAGACAAGGCTAAATACACCCGATCAACGCCTGTAAAAACAAGTAACGGTGCGAAAGGAGAATCAGGGAGGATATAAACAGTATCATTTGCTTGCTGAGTGATACTAGGTTATACACAAATGATTCAACTTCAAAGCGTCCTTCTTTTTCCGCTGAGTGAAGGGAAGCCTAGTTGGATTGTTCTTAGTAAAAATGATTTAAAAAAATAAAAAAATAGAGTGATGAAAAAGATACAAGTAAAAACCAATCACGTAGCTTTAGTGTTTAAGCAAGGGGAACTACAAAATGTGTATACAACTGGGCAATACTGGTTGTGGGGACAAAAGGAAGTGTTGGAATTTAATCAGGCGGAAATGTTCCCTATGCGTAGAGATATGGATGCGTTGTTGGAAAATAAGCAGTTCGCCGCGCTTGTAGCGGTTGTCGATGTGCTAGATAATGAAGTGGTTTTGGTGTTTCGAAACAATATTTTTTACACAGCACTAGCCGCGGGACGTTATGTTTATTGGAAAGAGACGACAATATACTCTTTTGAGCGTTTTACAATGGACGGTTTAGAAGTGCCCTTAACGATTGCCCGAAACATTAGAAACAAAGGGAATATGCTCAACTTTTTGCGCATGTATACGGTTGGAGCAAATGAGAAAGGTCTGTTGTTTGTCGATGAGCAGTTTCAAGGGGTCTTGGATGCAGGAGATTATTGTTATTGGAAAAATGAAGTCAAAGTTCAGATGATCGTTGTTGATGTACGTCAACAAACGATGGATATGAATGGACAAGAAATATTAACGAAAGACAAAGTACAGTTGCGTATCAACATCAATATTGTTTATCAAGTACGTGATTTGTTGTTGGCATATGTGGAAAACAAAGATGTAGAAAAACAAATGTACAATACCATTCAATTGATGGTCAGAGAAAAGGTGGGACGTATGTCTTTTGATGAATTGATGGAGAATAAAGAAAATATTTCCCAAGCGATTTTGACAGATGCCAAAGAAAGTGTGACCGCCTTGGGAATTGACCTAAAATCTTGTGGAGTAAAGGATATTATTTTACCAGGGGATATTCGAGAAATTATGAACCAGGTGTTGATAGCTGAAAAAAAGGCACAAGCCAATATGATTACGCGCAGAGAAGAAACCGCAGCTACCCGTAGCTTGTTAAATACCGCTAAATTAATGGAGGAAAACGAGATGTTAATGCGATTGAAAGAGATGGAATATATCGATAAAATTGCCGATAAAGTGGGAGAAATTAGTTTGTCTGGAGGAGGTAATGTGTTGAAACAATTGAAAGAGCTTTTTGGTTAACGGTTAACGGTTAACAGTTCACGGCTTAGGATTTACCCATAATTTTTAAAAAAATGAAAGAAAATAAACAAATAAACGGAAACGATTTACTCGCCTTGGGATACCCTGAAACGAAATTATTGGGGATTGCATTAAAGGCAAATAAAAAGCGAACAGGACTAACACGTGTAGAAATGTTAGCGCATTATAAAATGGTATTGGATAATGCTGAAGATTACCTTAACCATAAAGTATTTGGAACATTAGCTACGGCTATAATTGAAGGAGTTGGACAGCAGGAGGAAGAGGAAGAAACGATTCCTTTGAGAGAAACGTCTGTTGCATATAGCGTGTATGGTTCGAACCAAATTGAAGAAGGAGCGATTAAGCAGATGGAAGTTGCAGTGAAATTACCTGTGGCTGTTGCTGGGGCTTTAATGCCCGATGCCCATCAAGGATATGGACTGCCTATTGGAGGGGTATTAGCTACAGAAAATGCAGTGATTCCTTATGGTGTAGGAGTGGATATTGGTTGTCGAATGGCTTTGTCAATTTTTGATATTAAGGGAATCGAGTTTTATGGAATGGAAGCCTTGTTGAAAGAACAATTGGTGAAACATACGAAGTTTGGCGCAGGACATGGGTTCTTAGGACAGTATAAATCCCAACATGATATCTTGGATCGAGGTGAGTTTAATCTGAATCCCTTCATCAAGAATCTACAGGATAAAGCCTGGGCACAATTGGGATCTTCAGGTGGAGGAAACCACTTTGTGGAATGGGGAATCATGGAGTTTGCGCAACGCGATGAGATATTGAACATAGACCAAGGAACGTATTTGGCGTTGCTGACGCATTCAGGATCCCGTGGAATGGGGGCCATGATTGCAGGGCGTTATACCCAAATTGCTAAAGAGTTATGTAAGCTCCCTCAGGAGGCGAAGAATTTAGCGTATTTGGATATGAATTCAGAAGCAGGACAAGAATATTGGACCTTAATGAATTTAGCGGGTGATTACGCCTCTGCTTGTCACGAAGTAATTCACGATAAATTGACAAAAGCGATTGGAGCTGAGGTATTAGCGAAGATTGAAAACCACCATAACTTTGCCTGGAAGGAAATGTACCAGGGAAAAGAGGTCATTGTACACCGAAAAGGAGCAACTCCAGCGAGTAAAGGCGTGATGGGAATTATTCCTGGATCGATGACTGCACCGGGATTTTTAGTCCGCGGAAAGGGAGAAGAAGAAGCGTTGAATTCCGCATCTCATGGAGCAGGACGACAAATGAGTCGAACCCAAGCCATAAAAACGCTAAAAGCAAAGGATATTAAAGCGGTTTTACAGGATCATGGGGTTGAATTAATCGGAGCAGGAAAAGATGAAGCACCAATGGCGTATAAAGATATTCATCAGGTGATGGCAGCTCAAGGCGATTTAGTGGATGTGGTAGCGATGTTTACGCCGAAAATCGTTCGAATGGCCGATGATGGAAGTAGAGAGGATTAATTAAAGAGGGTGCCTTTTAGGTCACCCTCTTTTTGTTTTTTTAAGTGATTGGTTCAGCGTTACCCTATTTAAATTGGGAAACCCTTCAATCATGTATAGGTTTACATTTTTTCTAAAAACTCAATGCGTTTTTCAATGGGTGGGTGGGTGCTGAAGATAGCGCCAATACTTCCCATAAATCCTTTGCTTTTTTCATCAGTTCCATTGTCGATAAACAATTCTTTTACTTCGTCGTTTTTCGTTTCAATTTTAGAGTTTCCACTGATTTTGCGCAGGGCACTTGCTAAAGCATGGGCATCTTTGGTCATGCTAACTGCCCCTGCATCGGCCATATACTCGCGACTTCTCGATAAGGCAAATTTAAACACCATCGAAAAGAAGTAAATCACCACCGTTACGACTAAAAGGAGAATGATAATCGCTCCCCCATTGTCTTTTCCTCCTCGTCTACGTCCCAAGCCGTGAAATAGTCCACGGAGTAATAAATCGAGCACAACCCCTAGGATTCCCACAAAAACGATGGTTACAATCAACAAGCGCACATCGTTATTTCGGATATGCATTAGTTCATGAGCGATCACACCTTCGAGTTCTTTATCGTCTAACGTATCAATAATTCCACGAGTTAAGGTAACCGAATGGGATTTTTGATTGATTCCCGATGCAAAGGCATTCAAGGCTTCTGTTTCAATAATAAAGAGCTTGGGCATTGGCATCCCTACGGACATACAAAGATTCTCAGTTAGGTTATACACCCGCATATTGTCCTTACGGTCTAAAGGCTTGGCATGCGTTGCCCGTTGAATCATTTGATTGTGAAAGAAATAGGAAATGACAAACCAAATCCCAACGATGACAAAAACAATTGGGGTTACTTGTATAATAGGCTCCACTGATTTGTTCCAATCCCAACCCGAAAGATAGGTGATAATAAACACAACCCCCAATAAAATCAATAAAGGGAAGGCAAATAACAGGAGAATAGACTTGGTATTGTTGCGCCTAATTTGCGTGTGTAATCCTACGTATGCCATTAAAATTTAATCTCAGGAGCTACATCAAGTTGGGCTCTTTGTTCAACACCTAACTCAAAGAACGGTTGAGTTTTCATATTTTTTATTCCAGCAATGATGTTCGACGGAATCGATTCGATAGTCGTATTTAGCTCTTTAGTTGCAGAGTTGAAATAACGGCGAACTGCCGCCAATTTATTCTCGATATCCGAGATTTCATTTTGTAATTGTAAGAAGTTGGTATTGGCTTTTAAATCAGGATACGCCTCAACAGCAACACGTAATCCTGCTAAGGCAGAAGAAACTTGTTGTTCGGCCTGTATCTTTGAATTTATGTCGCCCGCTTGTAATGCAGCTGTTCGCGCTTGGGTTAGTTTCTCTAACGTCGTCGCTTCGTGTTCCATGTATCCTTTTACAGAGGAAACCAGTTGTGGAATTAAGTCATGACGCTGTTTTAATTGTACGTCAATATCCGCAAAAGCATTCTCTCTGTTGTTCTTTAATGCTACTAATTTGTTGTTTGTGACGATGTACCAAAGAATAAATAGTACAACAATTCCGATTCCAATAAAAATTCCCATAGTTTTAATTTTTTCCCGAATATACGATATTTAACTGTTTTTGGAGGAGAGGTAGAGATAAAATGTCTTTGGTTTTATGCATAAAGAAGGTGAAATTTATGTTTTTTAGATTGTGAAGAGGGATTTCTAAACAATTTATGTGAAAAAAGGAATCGGTTGTTTGGGAAATAAAAAGAAATAAATACCTTTACATCGTAATATCGCGATAATAATAAGATTAGTTATATGGGCGTGACCAAATCAGCGTTGTTTAGTGACAAGAAAAACCGTTTATCGGCTATGTTTAAGGTATTGGGACATCCTGCTCGCTTGGCTATTTTACAGTATATCATTAACCAAAAAGTCTGTATTTGCAATGATTTGGTGGAAGAGTTAGGCCTGGCACAAGCCACTATTTCCCAACATCTAAAAGAATTAAAAACAATTGGACTACTACAGGGAACTGTAGAGGGAAAATCCGTTTGTTATTGCATTGATGAGGTTGTTTGGCAAGAGTTTGCCAGCGAGTTTCAGCTGTTCTTTGCCCAAAACATTGAAATTGACAAATGCTGTTAAAGCATTTTTTTACCGCAACGTATCGTAATATTGCGATGTAATATAAAAATTAAAAACCATGAAATTAGCAGAAGTAAAACAAGTATTAGCCCTGTTGGACAAAGTAGATTTTCAATTGGAGGATGGAAGTTTTGTACCCGAACACTTTCACGTGACAGAAGTAGGACAAGTAGAGAAAAAGTACATTGATTGTGGAGGGGTAGTTCGCACGGAGAAGAAAGTTAGTTTTCAGCTGTGGAATGCCAACGATGTTGATCACCGTTTAAAAGCTGGGAAATTGTTGAACATTATTCGGTTGTCTGAAAACAAATTAGGTATTGAGGATGGGGAAGTAGAAGTAGAGTTTCAAGGAAAAACAACCATTGGCAAGTACCATTTAGCCTTTAATGGTCAACATTTTATTTTGATTAATACAGTAACAGCTTGTTTGGCAGAAGATGCTTGTGGCATCAACCCTACAGATTTACCCGATGCTTCAGCCTCTTGTTGTGATCCCAATTCAGGGTGTTGCTAGAATAAAAAAGGCTGTCTTGCATAGAAGATAGCCTTTTTTGATTTGTAAGTATTTCGTATTAAAACAGGTCAAAGCGAACCCCCACTTGTCCTTTAATCCCGTACCATTCATAGGATGTAATACGACGTTTATCGCCCATGTACTGCTTCAATGGTTCATTGGTTAGGTTGTTCAATTCCAAAAAGAATTTAACTTTCTTGTTTAAAGAAAAAGTAGCCGAAGCATCCAAAGTTAAGTTTTCATCGGTCCATACATAAAAATCTTTGCCTAAGTTCTGGTTGATGGCATTGATCGATGCACCGCGGTAATTCGCTGCTAATCGCACCATAAACTTGCCTTTTTCATAGAATAAAATCAAGTTAGCCAAGTGTTTCGATTGATCCGGAAGCGAAGTTTTGTCGTATACTGTTTCGATTTGACCGTTGTTATTCAGATAACGCGGAACCTCAACCTTGCTATCAATGTACGTATAGTTTGCCTCTAGTCCGAAACCACTCCAAAAACCAGGAAGAAAATCAAAGCGCTTATTGAATCCAGCTTCGATTCCCACAACATGGGCATCTTCTAAGTTTTTTGCCTCTTTGACAATGTAGCTGTTGTTGTTGGCTTGGTATTGATTTTCATTGGTAAAGATGACATCCTTGATGTTCTTGTAAAAAATTCCTCCAGAAACTAAGCCCACATTGTCAAAATAATGTTCTGCCATGAGGTCAAAGTTGTTGGAAAACGTTGGTTTTAAATCGGCATTTCCTCTCGTGATCACAATATCAGCACCTGTGGTATTTACAGATTCCCCTGGTGACATATCCCCAAAATTCCCTCGATTAAACGTTTTGGTGTACGCAAAACGAAAGTTGGTTTGGTCAGTGAATTTGTATTTCACGTGGAGCATCGGTAAAAACGCATTGTAGTCGTTGTTGATTTCCGAAGGCGACAAAACTGTTTGTTTGGTTTGTTGATCTGTTTCGGCTCTTGTTCCCGTTAGGCGTGTAGTGGTATATTCGTTTCGAATTCCCGCTGTAATCGACCATTGGTCCGTCGGCTCATAAGTTCCCATCACATAACCTGCATATACATTCTCCCTTGCTTCATAAATATTCGTTGGATTAGTAACGGGCGTATAATCCGCAAATTTATGTTGATCGAGGTATTCAGGGGTAAATAAATCAAATAATTGTCCCTTCGTTAATGGGTCAACAATAAGGGATTGGTAATCAAAAGCTCCGTTCATTTCTTTGAAATATCCGTGCCCCATCGCAAAACTTTCTGTAGTCAAATTGCTCAATTGATCACCTTGACCAGCATAGGTATATAGCGAGCCATAGTAATTATTTCTCTTCTTCGTTCTAAATTTGGCTCCTGCTTTTAGGGTCAGTTTATCTGAAGCCTCGTGTTTGAAGTTGAACTGCCCCACCTGATCATTCTCTTTGTTGTCCAATTGCATAATGGTCAAGCTACTCAGGGTTAGTTTGGTTGGATCCATCACCTCGTTGGCATCGGCTAAACCTGGATTAAACTTCAAGGGATCTGTTCCCGCTTTTCCACCATCAAATCCCCAATACAATAAGCCATCATCCGATAAGTTATTGAATCCTCCTTTGATGGGTTGATAAAAAGAAGCAATCGGCAATCCTTTTTTATCCGTAGTAGAAGGGGTATCTAAGAAATAATCTGAGGTATAGTTGCTGTAGGACCAATCGAAAGTTGTCGCCTCACTCAATTGGTGATTTCCGCCCAATTCGCCCCCAAAAAGTTTGGTTTGGTAGTGAGAATAGCGGTAGTTGTACTGGTAGCGTTTTTTGGTGTAATCCACATAGGATTCATATACTGGGCGAATATCGTTGAACTTGTCATACAATCCTCTAAAGAAAAGTTTGTGCTGGTTGTTGAATTCATATTCCACCCCTAAATTAATCCCATAGGTTTGACGTTTTCCCATATAACGTTTAAACATCACATTGTTGATGGCATTTTTCTGGTTTGGGTCTGCAGCAGCGGTGTTGTATTTCACATCAAATGCATCAGAACCCCATTGTCTATCCCAGATTGCCCCAACCAAGATAATTCCCAATTTATCATTTAAAAAGCGATCCCCATAAACGATAGAACCGTTGTAGGTTCCTTTTTCGGAGAAGTCGTTGTATCCTCCCGCAATACTTCCCCCTAATTTTTTGCTGTAGGGAGCCATGCGCGTAATAAAGTTAATCGAACCTCCGATGGCATCCCCATCCATGTCTGGTGTTACGGCTTTGGCTACTTGAACATATTGGATTAATTCAGATGGAATTGCATCTAGCACACTAGAGCGGTTTCCCATAACGTTCGAACTGGGTAGTCGATTGCCGTTGAATAGCGTAGAGGTCCAAGCGAAAGGCGTTCCTCGGACTGTTGCCGCATCCGCCTCTCCATGGTAACGAGCAACCGCCACCCCTTGAATACGCTGTACCGCTTCGGCTGCATTTCGATCGGGAAGTTTCCCCATAGCATCTGCCGCAACGACATCCATCATAGCCAGGGAATTTTTCTTGATGCTGTAGGCCTTGGCTTGAGAAGGCGCTATGGTTCCCGTAATAATAATCTCATTGAGTTCCCCTTCCGCTTGCTCTAAGCGAATGGTTCCTATATCGTTGATGCCCGATTTAATGGCATGGGTAATGACTTTGTCTTTGTATCCGATAAAACTTAGCTTAATCGGGTACTCCCCCTCTTGATTTACCGCTAAGGAAAAAGACCCATCCATAGCTGTAGCTGTATTTTTGTTGAGGGATTCAATGCTGATAATGACTCCTGGTAAGGTACCCTCATCCGTGATAATGGTTCCCTTGATTTGTTGCGCATACGTCGCTGTGCTCAGTCCGCCTAAAAGGAAGATACTCCCGATCAAGCGCGTTGAAAGTAGTGGTGTTTTCATTCTGCTACAACAAATTAATTCGTGTACTTTTTACGGATGTTACGCAAATCCTTTTCCGTCAAGTTCATTTCCTTTTCCAAGAATTGCTCCACACTGCCGTAGTTTTTCTCAATGACTGCAAAAAACGTTTGGATTAACTCTGGCGTTAAAGCCATTTTTGCTTCTAATTCTGCTGCCGTTAATCCCGTAGCTTTGACCAAGTCTTTGTACATATCTGCTGTATTCGATTCTCCTACTTTTTTCTTTTCTTTTAAAAACGCATTGGATGCTACGAAATCGCGTTCAATTGTCTCCATGGGTACATTGAGCACGTATAAAATTAAAGCCGTTGCCATACCTGTGCGATCTCTTCCTCCCGTGCAATGGTATAAAATACCCGTATCTTCTTTTGCTGCTAGTTTTTGAAACAAGGTTCTATAGCGATCACCAAAGTAAGCCACTCCTTTTTCCCCGTAAAAGTCAAGCAAGAACTGATTGCCTTCTCTTTTGAGGTTTTTAATCATCTCTGCTGCATCTCCATTATTTACTGTTTCACTACCTGCAGGACATAAGATGTAATGTGCATCAGTCCATAACTTATCTGGCGCTAACGAAGCTTCTTTGGTACCTCGAAAATCAATTACTGTGGTGATGTTTTTTTCCTCTAATTCTCTTAAGTCGTTATCCGTTAGAGTGCTGATTTCTGCAGCTCGGAAGATTTTGTTGGTTTTTACTTTTTTACCGTCCTTGGTTGAATAACCACCAATATCCCTAAAGTTAATAGCGCCTTCTAATTGAATTTGAATGGGGGTCTCTTGGGTTTGTGCAAATGATGTAACGGACATCAAAGCTGTCATCATAAATAAGCCTACTGTTTTTTTCATTGTATAGTTGTTTAAGTGTTGAGGCTAAATTAGAGGCATTAAATAAAGCAATGCGTTTCCGCTTTTTATGCTTTTGTTAAGGAATAGCAAGGAAGAAGTTAGGTTGCGGTTATCCAGAAGTTAAAGTAGAAGAAGAGATGTTACATTAGTAAAATGAATAGGATTTATTTTGCTGTTTATTAGGTAGTTGATTGTCTTTTCGGAGGAAAAAGAGAGGGAGAAGACGTAATGGTGAGATAATATCTGGAGGAGATACAGCCTTCTGTATACTAATGGAGGCTCGTAAGGTGTGGAGGAGCTGTATCGTTGCTACTTTTTGATTAGGAAAGCGTTAAATCGAAACAGTAGCTAGTAGAAAGGAGGCAAATTTTAATATAAAGTATCCCTCTTCTTACCCACTTTGGAGCAACAAGAGGGAGTATAGTTTACGACTGTGCCCAATAAAAGGAACAGCGATCAAAGTTTTGATTTTTTAAATCATCTTTGTCAATGAGTACAGAGAAAACACCCTCATCATTGAATTCATTTTCACCTACTTGAAAGAGGACTATTTTGTCAGACTCCATGACTTCTTCAATTTCCTCTTTACCCAACTGGCAATGAGTGAAAAAGCCAAAGATTTTGGAGCGTAAAGTACCGCCAAAATAATCCCAGTAGTATCCGTGTTCGTCCGCATCGTCTTCTTCGTAATCTTCTTCCGGTAAGTAGTAGCGATCACTCCATTGATCCACATCCGCATAAATGCGATCGATTAATACCCCATAGAAAAAATTATCTTCATGTTCGACAACGATTCGAACTAAATCTTCGTTTTTTACATCCGCATAAATCACTTGCCCTTCGTCCGTCATAATATCCACAAAAAAGAGCAATTGTCCCGTTTTGGGCAGTAATCCATAGGGATCAAAAGGAGCAAATTGAGCGAGGTCTAATTGGCCCGCAAAACGCAATCCTTCGGGATGCTCTATCCCAGGCGGTAAATCAATCACCGAACCTCCATAGCGAGAATGTCCTAAAGGGATTTCAATTTCTGTATGGGGAACATCGCGTTCCTTCATCCAATTTTGTCTCCCTAAGAAAACAGGAAAGTATTGCTGTTTCGCAGCTTCAAAGCGGATAATATCGATGGTTTTATCGTACATTCGTTACCAATTAGAATAAAAATTAAAGATAATTAGTTTTATTTCAAGATGAACCATTCCCAGACTAAAAAAATACGCTGGACTACTGCCTTTTTTCACCTTGTACTCTTTTTGGGGTTGGGGTATATGCAAGCCATCTTATCTATGGCGCCCTTTAAAGATCAACCGTCAAGCAATCTTTCCTATGCTTTTTATACGGATGTGTTTTGGGCGGTAACTTTGACGACCGGGCTCTATCTCCTCCTGAAACTCTTGCTGAATCGCGTGCAACCATTCAAACTGCAAGTCGCCTTGCACTTGTTTCTGGTTGGTTTACTGTGGTTCTGGATCAATTGGGGGATATTCCTCGATCGAGAAGCAGGTTGGAGTACCTATACAACGGTGGAATCTTTATACGCCACGTTGAGGTGTAGTGCTTGGTTGGCGGGTGGACTGGTGGTATTTGGGCTGGTAAGTTGGAGCATCAATCCTCGCATAGCAAGTAAAAAGTGAGGGTAAACACCTATGTAGTACGCTCATGTTCTGCCACAAAGAGATGATATTGACTCGTACTATTTCTTTTCCCTTCGATGGATTCCCAAATACTCCAAAAGTGAAGCCGTTCTATTTCCCAATGTAGAGGGAGTATAAAAAGCAGTTGTCCCTCTTGTCGTGTCCCTATTTTTTTGAGGATATAAAATTCGTCCAGTTTATCGTGATACGCGAGGAGGGTAACCTGATCTTCTGGTTGACTGAGGATATTAATTAATTGAGTGTCCCAAGTGAATAGAAAGGTGTGTGGGTCATGCTGCTGAAATTGTTCTCCCATTGCAGCAGGTAAAGTACCTATAGCAAGTAAAACACGATCGAGAATAAGGTAAGGTGTACCTTCCAATACGGTAACACATTGTTTCATGAGCAAGGAAATAAGTTGCTCTTTTCCGGTTCGTTTTCTGTGCTGAATGAAAAGTTCGGTCGAATACAAATTCACCACATTTCGAATTTTATTTACAAAACTAGAAACTAAGCCAAATTTCTCTCGCTGTAGTTGTTGAGCCGTTGAAGCTTTTTGTTTATTGAGTCTCGGATTGGTGCGCAAGAAGTTTCGTCCCCGCCACTGATATCCCACCATATTGCCAATTTTACCTGAAACTCCACCTAATATACCGTCTTTTATTTCTGCCATTTTTGTTGTTTTTTACTTTCCAAGATAGTAAGAAGAACATTAAAAAACGTGTAGTATTCAAAGGAGGATAATAATTATAACCAGCTATTTTTTAGGTGATTGTGTTTCTTTTTATAGAAGAAATAAAGGAATCAAATAGCTGTTTTCGGCAGGTAAGAAGATGGTAGTAGTTGTTTTTGTTTGGGATAAAAGAGGCTTTCCTTTAGGAACTAGCTGAAGTTAGGGAGGTGAATGCTTCGAGTGTACTTCGACCCTGCTTCGACAAAAAGGGCGTTTTTCCAAGCATACTTGGAGGTGAGTCGGAGAAGTGTTGGAGGGGGGTAGAGGAGTGGTGGGAATACCGTAGAAATGTATAAGTTCTATATTCTTCTAACGAAAAAAAATAAATATTTTTTTGAAGTCAAAAAAAGTGAATGATAGTGAAATATAAGATATATTCGCTATATACATCATTTTTTGTATTACTTTCTATTCCGTACTTTTGTTTTTTGACAAAGAAAAATAAAGATGATAGAAGGTAATAAGGTTTCGTTGAAAGATATTAGAGATTTATAATTACTATTGTCTTGTTGCCTTAAAGAATGTTATATTTCAAGTATGTTGTGCTATAATTAATTCGTATAGTATAAGTAATTGTTTAGTTCTTAGTGGTTATTTTTATTTTTTGAAACGAATGAATTTGAATTGTAAAAGTAGATAATTTTATATCATGAATAAATACCTCAATTTTATCTCAGATGAACATTTATTAGCTTGTGTAGCTAATATGCATTTGGCTTATATTAAAGCAAATAAGAAAGCTTCGAAGAGAAATTTTTACACGAATAAAGTAGATACGTTTAAGATGACTTTTGATGCTTGTTTTAATGAGATGACAGAAGAAGAGTTAATTCAAGCTGAGATTTTGCGACAAGTAGATAAATCAACGAATAATTCAATTGGTACGTTTCATGAACAGGTATTAGGTGGGGTTAAAGGATATGAAGCTGGAAAGTTGAGTGGGTATGACATTAGAGCAGTAGATAATACATTATTTGCCGATATCAAAAATAAGCACAATACAATGAATAGTAGTTCTGCAGAGGCTTTATTTCAGAAGTTGGCACGTTATGCCGATGATAATAAGCAAGCAAAGTGTTATTGGGTTCAGGTTTTAGCTAAAGATAGTTTTACAGAATTGTGGAAAGGAGATCTGAATGGAAAAGAATATAGTCATAGTAGAGTGTATAAAATATCAGGGGATCAATTTTATGCATTATTAACTGGAGAGGAGGATGCTTTATATCAATTGTATAAAATTTTACCAAGAGTAATTGCAGATTATTTAAAATTAGTGGAGGAGAAAAAAAAAGAAGAAAAGAATTCAGTATTACAAGAAATAAAAGAAGATGTAACAAAGAGTCAACGAAGTATTTTAGATCAGATTACTTCAGATAACTATAGTTACTACAAGGGATTTGATAAATTATAAAACAAAATCGAGTAACTAGTTACTCGATTTTGTTTTATAATATCGATTTAGAAAATTAATAATAGAATAGCCTACTTCTTTGGCTAAATTGACAGGAACCGCATTTCCAATTTGTTTGTATTGCTGTGCCATAGATCCTGCAAATTGCCATTCGTCTGGAAAAGTTTGAATACGTGCATATTCACGAACGGTGAAAGGTCTAGTTTCGTCTGGATGACAGCGTTCTGTTTGTTTCTGAGCGGGACTACAAGTTAAAGTTAAACATGGTTCATCCCATCCAATGCGTCTTGCCATTCCCGTTTTTCCTCCTCCTAAAAAGAAACTACCTCCCATGTATTCTTTTTGAATGTCTAATGGCAAATCGCGCCAATAGCCTTTTGGCGGTACTAAATCTAAAACTTCTTTTTTGTTAGGTGGATATTTTACTCCATTTGAATGAGGTACATCTGTGTCATATAAAGAACCTTTTTTTAAGGCATCAGTTAATGTAAAAATCTTTTTTGAAGGTATCGGATAGTGATATGGTAAAGGAATGTCTTTGCGAACTCCTACTAAAATAAGACGTTCTCTCTTTTGGGGAACATTATAATGAATGGCTTTTAACACTTCTACAGGTACAACATTATAGCCTATTTCATCTAAAATAGAGATCATTCCTTCTAGTGTTTTCCCTTTATCGTGGTTAAGTAATCCTTTTACATTTTCTCCTATACAGATAGCAGGTTGAACTTCTTTCACAACACGAGCAAATTCATAAAAAAGAGTGCCTCGTGCATCTTCTAATCCTAAGCGTTTACCTGCATAACTAAATGCTTGACAAGGAAAACCACCAGTAACAACATCTACTTGGTCTTTGTATGATTTAAAAGAAAAATTTTTAATATCTCCTTCTAAAACATTCCAATGAGGGCGGTTTAAAGACAAAGTTTGACAAGCATATTTATCTATTTCATTAAGTGCAACACATTTAAAACCTGCTTTTTCCATGCCAATAGCTAATCCTCCTGCTCCTGCAAATAATTCAATAACAGTATATGTATTAGTAGGTTCTACTTCATTTAAAATGATCTGTTCTTCTGTGATAAAATCACCAAATAGAGTTAGGATATCTGCTTTTTTGTATACCCTATAATCTGTAATAGGTTCTCGAACAGCTTCTAATTTACCGTCTCGATCCCATCTTCTCAATGTTTCTTTACTTTTTCCAAGAAGCTCTGCAGCCTCTGCTAACGACAAATATTCTTTTGTAACCATATTATACAACCTTATACATTGGTTACAAAAATACTATAATTTAGGTATAAAAACCTAGTTGAAAGATAAAGTTGCTAAAATTTATAGCATGAATTTATAGTCATTAAAAACATGTATAAATGGAATAATTTATAAGTCAATAGGAGTGAATAGGTTATAGTACACCAAATTTCCCGTATCTTCACCCAAACCAACCACCATGAAATACCTGTTCATCCTCCTATTCCTTGCTGGCTGTCAAGTGTCCCAAGGACAAGATCCTTTGCGTGGACCTTCACTTACACCGGAGCAGAAGGCCAAGCAAGAAGAGATTATTGAAACCTATGCGACCAATAAAGCCCATAGGTATAATTATACCCTCAACCTCAAAGAATGGCAGAATGCCTTAGATGAAGGATTAGCACAAGATGCTACCATTGCCTATTTATGGCAACAAAAGGCGATGCCCTACTTTAAAAGCCGAAAATACGAAGTGGGGATGGAGTATATCGATCAAGCGGTAAAATACGATCCAGAACGGTATTTGAGCTATCGCGCCTTTATCAAATGCGTCTTTGCCAAAACCTACCGAGAGGCTATTGTGGATTTTGAAACTTGTATCGCCCATTGGGGTGATCGCTATGAGATGGATCACACCTATAGTTTCTACATCGGGTTGTCCTACTTACAGCTGAACGAATGGGACAAAGCGGAAGCGTATATCCAACGTGCCATTGCCAAGCAGAAGGAAGTATTTCCGGATGTGCATCACCTCGAACTCTTTTATTTGGGAATTATCGCCTATGAACGCGAGCGCTTTGAGGAGGCTATCGTCTATTTCGATCAAGCGGTGGTCAACTATACGGAATTTTCCGATGCGTATTATTACAAAGGGTTGTGCCAATGGAAAATGAAGGAATCTGAGGAAAAGATCAAGGCAACCTCAGATTTATTCTTTACCTATAACCAACAGGGCTTTTCCATTAACGAAGCCAATGCACTATATGAACGTTATCCGTATCAAATTCCCAAACAAAAACCAATGGAAGAATAGGGTTTGAAGAGGAGAATATGGACGGAGCTACCATTACAACACCTTTAGTGCTATACTTTCAACAACGGATATGGAAGCGTTATATCATTATCTCAATCGATTAAAAGTAGGGGAATAATCTATTTATCTAGAAGAAATATTACCTTTGTATGAAAACACCAATCAGATGAAAAAAATACTCCTTTTAGCTGTGATAGGCCTAGTTACCTTCGGGTGTAAACAAGGTGCCAAAGAAGAACCAAGCAACCAAGCAAGCACCAGAGAAGCGGTGGCTAAAGCGTTTGCGAGCACGGAATCGCTAAAGAAAATAAGCAGTGAATTGCTCATTCCCATGGAAATTGTAGAGCCTAGTGCCAAAGCAGTAACAACCAAATACGGATTGGAATTTGGGGGGAATTGCTACGCTTGTGATGTGGCTAATCTTTTGATTGACGGAGAAATGATTACCTTAATGAATGCCTGCGACTTACACAGTCAGGTTTCCTATACCATCGAAGCAGTGGAAGAGAAAGGCAAGCAAATCAATATTCGCACCCAATCTCACACTTTTGTTTTTGAACAAGTAGAGGATTATCCAGTTTATAGTTTGAAGGTCATTGGGGACGAAATCGACGAATCCATGTTTAGAGAAGCGTCCTTTTATACCTTACGCAGCTTGTTGGAAACATTTGACGTACACGATTGCGGTGATTTCGAAGGATAGGTTTTTGGGGTGATGCGTCACATTGACTTAACTCACGGACTGCAATGGATTCTTAATGGAATTGTACACCCCAATGGGGGATAAAAAAGACAATAGAGCATATCGCCCAGTAGGGAATAAAAAAAAGAAATTGTGATGGTCGCGCATCACAATTTTTTTCTTGTAGATGGTATATTGTCTTTGCGCTATTCTTGTTGATCGTCTTCTTCGTTCTTTTTGGAGCTGCCTCCCATAAACATGAAAATTGCCACAACAAGTCCCACACATACTAAGCCAAAGATAATAATCATAAAGGTGCCATTAGCAAAATTGTACAGAGGTAAATTCATTAAGTTCATAATACGTGTTTATTTATGTTATTCTGTACTAATTTATGAAAAATAATAATAATATCGACTGATAAATGTCAGTTGATTATTTTAAATAATAAAAAAACGCTCCTTTTTTTAAAGGAGCGTTCAATTTTTATAGTTTGTCTAAGGTGTTTCCCAGGGGAAGATTCATTTTCTTAGTTAGGGAAGACAATTCTTTTAAACTGAAATTTCCTGTAATGAGTACTAAAACCGTTTCTTTGGTGGGATCTACACTATCGTTATACATCACGAGTTCTGAAATGTTTTGATTCGTTCCTGTTTTGTCAATGTAGATAATAATTTTTGAATCGCTGTCTTTTTTGTTGACTAATTCTTTGAGATTCTTTGCTTGCACATATTCATTGATGGTCGCTGTCATCTCTTTTTTTACTTCTTGTGTTCGGGTATTAAATACGCGTAAACTAGTTAGTTTTTTGATTAAATCAAAGTAGAGTTTTTCTTCTGTATTGGTTGCTTCTACTTTTACGTTAGCCATCATTTCAAACATCTTCTGATTGACTACAACATTGTTGATGTTTTTGTTTTTTTCGAACTTGGAAAAACTGTCTTGACCGAAGGCTACCGTTGCTGAAAAAAACAACAAGCAACCGATCAAATAAGGTGAAATTCGCTTCATGATATTCTAATTAGTTGTATCGCTAGTATTTAAGGCTTTGGATACCTCGGATAAAATAAGTTTACATTCTTGATACGCTACCTCCGGATTGGAGAAGGTACCGAGGTTGGTTTTTGCTGCTGCTTGGGTTGTCTTGAGATATTGAGATTGTATAACCAATACAACTAAACTGACAAGCAGTATACCGCCAATGAAGTAAGTAATGTTTTTTTTGTTCTTCATTATTTCTTGCGAACTAAATTATTATTATAGTAAAAATAGAAAATATAATGGAACAATTATCGCTTTTTTTAAATTATAGTGTAAATAGAGGAAAAATAAAAAAGAGTCCCTGAGGACTCTTTTGCATTATTTGTAGTTCGCGTAGAAATTACTAGTTAAAATTCCCGCTGTAAAACTGTTAATCATTTCTCCATTTTGGTAGATATATACCGTACTCGGATCCAACATATCGCCTGCATCTCCAATGTAAATGGTGTTTTTAATTACGTTGAAACCATAGAAGGTAGAAGCTGCGTTGTAATCTTTCTCTGGAATTGTCAATACCGCTCCTACTTGTACATTAGTATCATGCGGATTCCATTTGTAAACGGAATTATTACTCGTATAATACAAATCGTTATTGTCTAAACGCAAGTTCTTAGCAGCTGAATTTTTCGTAGAAAAGAATTTGATAACAGCCTCATCTTGTTGTGCATCAATTTTGTAAAAGAACGATTTATCAGCTGTACTTGAAATAGCATATACAAAATCTCCTAGTGTTACCATATCTTGCATTTCTTTTTCAATCGCAATTGTGGAAGTGATGTTAAATTTCGCATCAATAACAACAATTTCACTTTTCTCTGCTGAAATGTTCTTCTGTACGTATATTTTGGTATGCCAAGCTAAGATTTGACCTACTGGAGCATTAATTTTAATTAGGGTCAGGAATTTATAGTTTGCATCGTATACACTTACCGTTTGAGTTTCTTCGTTCGTAACAAAAATGTTGTTGTTGGCAAACGCAACATACAACGGTTTAGCTAACCCTTCGGTAATTGTACCTTCGTGTTTGAGGGTATAACGATTGAAAATTTCAACTTTATTTGAGCCTTTTAATACAACAAACGCTTGATTCCCTTTAAAAGCCATACTCTGTGCTTTATCACCTAATACTTTGTCTGCAGTTAGGGCCATATTCGCGTGGTATTTATCGTAAGCAAAACTTGAAAATCCTATGGATGCATCATTATACTCAAAACCACCTTGGTTCAATATCAGTAGACCATTATCCATGTTTGGCGCTTTTGGTACTTCTACAAATGGATCATCCGATGTACTACAAGATGTTGAAAGTATTGATAATGATAGTGCTAGAAATAAAAGTTTTTTCATATTTAGTTGCATAGTATTAGTATTACACAAAAGTGAAAGTTTAATAAAATGTTAATTTTTATCTTTCTCAAAATTAGTTTTTATTCTGAAATAAACAAGAGCTAAACCATAAAATTTATCCGCTAACACTTGAATTAGTATTGAAATCAACATTTATCCTTATTTCCTTTCGATTAATAAGGAGGGAGTATGGTTCGCTTAATTCCGGAAAACACACTTTTTGACCTGTTTAAACACTAACGCTAAGAAGAGAAATGTAGTATGTTCGAAGCACACTTTTTTGCGTTCAAAAGAAAGATGTTAAGATGCGTTAACTCTTTCTTAACGATTGGTGTGGTTTGAAATCTTAAAAAGGAAAAAAAATGGAATACGCTTCTTTATCTTCTTTTTGGTTCGGAATGTTTCAAACTAAAGATGAATGAATAGCACAAAAAGAAACTTTGCGATGTAAAAAAGGAAATGAAAATGGGATAAAGGAGTAAAATTCGCAAAAACAGTAAAAACCCGTGTACGGTAAATAAAGAAGAAGGTAGAGTTAGGAAGATTTATTAAAGAGAATAGAAAAGGAGCAAAAGTGAATGAAATAAGGTTGTTAAGGGAGAATAAAGAAATATTATTCTTAATATAGGTCAAAGAGTATAAAAAATAAAGCAATTGATTTTTGTGTGTTGTTATTTTGTAATTAACTGTTTTTCAATCTTTTGTGTGTTTTTAGGTACGGGTTTAGTTTCCTGAAATAGCGGTATCTTGCCTAGGTAACCTTATAAATAAAAAACAATGACTCAACCCAGGATAACGAAGGTTATTCATCCCTTATATCACAACCTAGAACAGGAGCTAACCAACCTAATCGAAAATTATTCAACCCAATCAACCTATCTTTTTAAAGGGAGTAGAAATACAATTAAACTAGCTACTTTATCAACGGGACAACGCGTAGCGATTAAGTCGTTTAAAATTCCCAACGCAATAAATAAACGCGTATATAAATGGCTGAGAAAACCCAAAGGACAACGGTCGTTTGAACACGCAGAAAAATTAAAAGAACTAGGGGTGGCTAGCCCACAAGCTGTAGCTTATTTTGAATACAGCACAGCTACAACCATTCAAAACACCTATTATATTTCAGAATTCGTGGAGGCCGAAATTACGTATCGCGATTTGATTACCCAAAAGAATTATCCCAATAGAGCATTGATTTTGGAAGAATTTGTGCTGTTTTCGTATGGATTACATGAGAAAGGAATTAAGTTTTTAGATCACTCCCCAGGAAATACCCTCATTCAAAAACAGAAGGAGGGAACGTTCGTCTTTTACCTGGTGGATATCAATCGAATGAAATTTAATCAAACGATGTCCTTTTCTGAACGAATGAAAAACTTAGCACATTTAACGACAAACATTCAGGATATCGAAAAAATGGCTGAACACTACGCGAGACTTATTGGAAAGAATTCTAAAGAAGTATTTATTCGCTTGTGGTTAGAGACGATTAAGTTCCAATTTAGATTTTATAAGAAGAAGGATATTAAATTTAAGATGAAGCGTTTTTTATTGAGCGGGGAGTAGCGGCTTTTTTTGTGATTTGAAGACCACGTCACAGGGAACAAAAAGTCAAAGGCTAATCCTCGCTAAAAAAAACTTATTTTTGTGTGGTAAACACAAGTAAAATGAAAAAACTAGCGCTTTATTTTTTGGGGTGTTTGGGCTTGTTTTGTTTTGTTGGATGTAAAGATAAATCCACACAACAGGCAAACCAACACCTACAACAAGCATGGATTACTTATGCTCAAGGTTTTACGCTATCGGCTTATGATGATTTATACGTGGTGCGAATTACTCAACCTTGGGTGGGAGCTGCGGAACATTTTACCTATGTCTTGAAAAGAGCACAAGCTGAAGTGCCTGATTCACTTCAGCAATATAAGCAAATTCAAATTCCCATTCAGACCATAGCCTGCACTTCCACTACTCATATTCCAGCCTTAGCTGTGTTAGATGAAATTTCTACCCTTACTGGATTTGCGGGATTGGACTATATTTCTACGGAAGTAGTACGCAATCGAATTAAAGAAGGGCAGGTTCGTGAATTGGGACAGAATGAAACTTTGGACGTGGAAGCTATCGTAGATATACAACCTGATGTATTGATGGTTTTTGCCATGGATAATGGTAATAAAGCGCTACAAACCATTGAACAATCAGGTATTCCTGTTCTATACAATGGAGATTGGACGGAGCAAAATCCATTGGGAAAAGCTGAATGGATTAAACTTTTTGGCGTTTTATACGACAAGGAAAAAGAGGCAAATCAGTTTTTTGATCAGATTGTTGCGAATTATACTGCTGCAGTAAAATTGGTTCACTCCATTGTGGAACAACCAACAGTGCTCAGCGGGGTGATGTACGGGGATGCCTGGTATTTACCTGAAGGGAATAGCTGGGCAGCGAAATATTTTAAAGATGCGAAGGCAAACTATCTGTGGAAAGAAACGAAAGGAGTAGGAAGTTTAGCGCTTTCTTTTGAGCAAGTGCTAGAAAAAGGACAACAGGCCGACTTTTGGATTAATCCAGGGCATTATGAATCACTTCGTGATTTAGCTGCAGCTAATCCGCATTATAAGCAGTTTGACGCCTTTAAAAATAAAAAGGTATATTCGTTTGCACCAACGAAAGGACAAACAGGAGGGGCACTTTTCTATGAATGGGGACCGTTGCGACCAGATTGGGTACTCCAAGATCTCTTATGGATATTACATCCAGAAGTAATTCCTGCATATCAACCGCATTTTTATCGACAATTACAGTAAATGATGACGCGAAAAATAAGCTGGGGACTGGGGATTTTAGTTGTTATCCTCGTATTGATACTCAATCTTTCTTGGGGCAGTGTGGCTATTCCCTTTAAAGAAGTTATTCGTATTCTCACCGGTCAGGAGGGAACTAAAGCCTCTTGGGAATACATTGTTTTACATTATCGCCTACCTAAAGCCCTTGTTGCTATTTTAGTGGGAATTTCACTTTCGTTGAGTGGATTGCTGATGCAAACGCTCTTTCGCAATCCCATGGCGGAATCCTATGTATTGGGAATTAGTGCCGGGGCTGGACTAGGAGTGGCCTTGGTTTTATTCGGAGGTACACTGTTGCCTGCCTTTATTACACCGTATTTGACCTCCAATTATACCTTATTGCTAACCTCCGTCTTGGGGAGTGTCTTTTTACTGCTCGTGGTTCTGGCTGTTTCTAGTCGCGTTAAAAATGCAGTAACTGTGTTAATTGTTGGCTTGATGTTTGGTAGTTTTGCCAATGCGATCATCACCATCCTTACCTACTTTAGTGAGGCAGATCAGCTGAAAAAATACGTGGTGTGGATGTCGGGAAGTTTGGGTAATCTTTCCCAAGAGATGATTTTTCTTTTTTTATTTGTCGTTAGTATCGGATTGGGATTATCTTTAGTTTTAATCCGACGATTAGATGCTTTGTTGTTGGGAGATGCGTATGCCGCTTCTTTGGGAATTAACATCAAACAAACGCGAAATTTAATTATTATCACTACGGGGTTATTGGCAGGGGGCGCCACGGCTTTTGTTGGGCCGATTGCTTTTATTGGTTTAGCTGTGCCCCATATCGCTCGCTTGTTGTGGCAAACAAATACACATCGCACCCTGATTGGCGCTTGTATGCTACTTGGTAGTACGCTCCTTTTGCTCTGTGATATGCTGACGCAAGTCAATCCCCACGCAATTTTACCCATTAATGCTATTACAGCGATGTTAGGGGCTCCAATTGTAATTGCCTTGGTATTTAAATACCGCATGCTGTAGAAAATAGAAAAATAGATAAAAACTAGGCGGGATGATGAGTTTTAAATTATCTTTGCAAGCTGTAAATAGACAATATGAAGTTCGAATTATTACATACTGATGCCCAGTCACGTGCGCGTGCTGGAAAAATTACAACGGATCACGGTGTAATTGAAACACCTATTTTCATGCCTGTAGGAACGGTGGCTACGGTAAAAGGAGTGCACCAAAGGGAATTAAAGGAAGAAATTAATCCAGATATTATTCTCGGAAATACCTATCATTTATATCTACGACCAAAAGTAGAAATCTTAAAGCAAGCAGGTGGTTTGCATAAATTCATGAACTGGGACCGCAATATCTTAACGGATAGTGGAGGATTTCAAGTCTATTCCCTTTCTGCAAATAGAAAAATTAAAGAAGATGGAGTGAAGTTCAAATCGCATATTGATGGATCCTATCACTTTTTCTCTCCAGAAAATGTAATGGAAATTCAACGCGCTATTGGAGCGGATATTATCATGGCCTTTGATGAATGTACGCCTTATCCTTGTGATTACCGCTACGCAAAACGCTCCATGCACATGACACATCGTTGGTTAGACCGCTGTGTGACACATTTTAATAAAACGCCAGAGTTATACGGTTATTCTCAAGCGTTATTCCCAATTGTACAGGGAAGTACGTATAAAGATTTACGCCAACAATCTGCAGAATACATCGCCAATGTTGGGGCAGAAGGAAACGCTATCGGTGGATTGTCTGTAGGAGAACCCGCAGAAGAAATGTACGCCATGACAGATGTGGTAACGTCTATTTTACCAGAAGATAAACCACGCTATTTAATGGGAGTAGGTACGCCAATTAATATCTTAGAAAATATTGCCTTAGGAGTAGACATGTTCGACTGTGTGATGCCAACGCGAAATGCCAGAAATGGAATGTTGTTTACGGCTGAAGGAATTATCAATATCAAAAATAAAAAATGGGAAGATGATTTCTCTCCCATTGATGCCATGGGGCATACTTGGGTAGATACGGAATACTCAAAAGCCTATTTACGTCACCTCTTTGCTGCTAATGAATCTCTGGGAAAACAGATTGCATCTATTCACAATTTAGGATTCTATATGTGGCTGGTACGCGAAGCGCGTCAACAAATTTTAGCAGGTACGTTCGCCACGTGGAAAAATAAAATGGTGAAACAATTGGGGGAGCGATTGTAACAAGCAACATACGTCTAATAGCAAAATAGGGAACAGATGAAAATTATAGACTGGTATATTTTAAAGCGATATTTAGCCACTTTTTTTGTGATGCTCTTGCTGTTTGTACCTATTGGTATTGTCATTGACGTCTCAGAAAAGATTAATAAAATCCTGGAAAACAAAGTACCACTACAAGCAACAATCTTGTACTACTTGGATTTTACAGTCTATTTTGCCAATATGTTATTCCCTATATTTCTGTTTATTTCGATTATTTGGTTTACCTCCAAATTAGCGAATAATACCGAAATTGTCGCTATTCTAAGTTCTGGAATTTCCTTTACTCGTTTTTTGCGTCCCTATTTAATTGGAGCAACACTTATTTCATTCCTAGCCTTAGCCATGGCTGTGTATATTGTGCCAAAAGCTAGTGCTGGATATAATGATTTCCGGTATAAATACCTGAAACGAGATGAGGTGAGAGAAAGCCAGAACGTTTTTAAGCAAATCAATGCCAATGAATTTATTTTTGTTAGTAACTTTAATTACAGCACCAATACGGGGTATAATTTTACCATCGAAGAGTTTGATGGCAACCAATTGGTGTCTAAAATGGAAGCGAAGCGTATCGAGTGGAATGCTGAAACAAAAATGTATACCTTGTATGACTATTCCAAACGTGAACTTGGGGAAGATGGAGATATCTTAGAGTCTGCAGATTCGAAAGAATTGCATTTGGAATTTGATATTGACGACTTGAGTCCTGTTGTATATGCGGCTGAAACAATGACTTTGGGACAACTCAAACGATTCATTGAAAAAGAGCGCATGCGAGGCTCGTCTAATATTAACGTGCATTTGGTGGTGTTGTACAAGAAATATAGTGTACCAGTTTCGGCCTTTATTCTAACAATTATCGCCGTATCAGTTTCTTCTATGAAGCGTAGAGGGGGAATGGGAATTAACCTAGCGATTGGTATTGCCCTGGCTTTTATCTATGTTTTCTTCGATAAGATTTTTAGTGTTTTGGCAGAGGCTTCTAGTATGTCACCCCTGGTGGCGGTCTGGATTCCGAATGTCACTTTTGCAATTTTAGCTATATTTTTATTACGAAATGCTCGCAGATAATGTAAAGAGTAATTTGCTGCTACACCTTATTGTTTTTATATGGGGGTTTACAGCGATTCTAGGTAATTTAATTACACTAGATGCCTTACCATTGGTTTGGTACCGAATTTTGATTGCCATAATTACGCTTTTACTACTTTTTGGGTTTAAACGACAAACCCTCAAGGATTCAAAAAGTAATGTCATGCGTTTTTTAGCCGCAGGAATTGTCATTGCCTTGCATTGGTTGACTTTTTTCTGGGCGATTAAAGTATCCAACATATCGGTTACCTTAGCTTGTTTGTCAACAGGTGCCTTTTTTACGTCTATTTTGGAACCTATCTTCTATAAACGAAAGATTATTGCCTATGAAGTTTTCTTCGGTTTTATTGTCGTTTGTGCGCTAGGTCTTATTTTTAGCGTGAGCACGGAATATGTGGAGGGGATTCTATTGGCTTTGAGTGCAGCTTGCTTATCTGCCGTTTTTTCAATTATCAATGGTAAATTCGCCCAACACTCCTCCGCGTCAATCATTACCTTCTACGAAATGGTCGGTGGATTGCTTATTCTAACCCTCTATCTGTTGTTTAGTGGGGGATTCACTGCTGAATTCTTTACCGTAACGACAACGGACTGGCTCTGGTTGTTGGTTTTAGGAACGTTTTGTACGGCTTTTGCCTTTATCGGATCCGTCTACGTGATGAAGTATATTACGCCTTTTACCGTTATGCTAACCATTAACCTAGAACCGGTATATGGAATCCTATTGGCTATCCTAATCTTTAAAGACAGTGAAAAAATGAGCCCCGAATTTTATGTCGGAGCCTTGTTAATATTAAGTACAGTAGTGCTAAATGCTATTGTTAAAAACAGGAAAAAGATAAAACTTGCTAAAATATAGTAGGGCTATATAGAGGAAAACTTTATCTTTGTGATTAGTAATTGAAACTAAAATTTATTCATAAATGGAATATTTAGATTTTGAGCTTCCTATTAAAGAACTTGAGGAGCAGTTAAAAAAATGTACGTTAATCGGGGAAGAATCTGATGTTGATGTATCGACTACTTGCTCACAAATCGAGAAGAAATTAGAAGAGACAAAGAAAACAATATATAAGAATTTGACTCCTTGGCAACGTGTACAATTATCAAGGCACCCAAACAGACCCTACACGGTTGATTATATCAAAGCGCTTTGTGGAGATACCTTTTTAGAATTATTTGGGGATCGAAATGTAAAAGACGACAAGGCTATGATTGGTGGTTTAGGTAAAATCGGAGATCAAAGTTTTATGTTTGTTGGCCAACAAAAAGGGTTCAACACAAAGACAAGACAGTATAGAAACTTCGGGATGGCGAATCCAGAAGGATACCGTAAAGCGTTGCGTCTAATGCAAATGGCTGAGAAATTTAATATTCCAATCGTAACGCTTATCGATACACCAGGGGCATACCCAGGGTTAGAAGCTGAAGAAAGAGGACAAGGAGAGGCAATCGCTCGTAATATTTACGAAATGTTCCGCATTAAAGTGCCAATCATCTGTATTATTATCGGTGAAGGTGCTTCAGGAGGTGCGTTGGGTATCGGTGTAGGAGATCGTGTTACCATGTTAGAAAATACGTGGTATTCGGTAATTTCACCAGAATCGTGTTCTTCTATCTTATGGAGAAGCTGGGAGTACAAGGAACAAGCAGCTGATGCCTTAAAATTGACTTCGTACGACATGAAAAAGAATAAATTAGTAGATGATATTATCGCTGAACCATTAGGTGGAGCACATTCGGATAGAGAAGCTACGTTTGAATCAGTGCGATCATACATTGAGAAAACATACAAAGAATTAGCAAAAGCACCAGTAGATAAATTACTTAACCAACGCATGGAGAAGTATTTCGAAATGGGAGAGTACAAAGGCTAATCAAACAAGATAAACAAAATAAAAAATCCGAGTTTACGCTCGGATTTTTTGTGCTTTAATCGTTCTGAAATCAAATGAAAAAAGGTTACTTTTATTGTTCAGAAATAGAATAAACAGCATACCAAAAAAAGACTTATTTTTGCACTATGGAAAAAGCAAAAGATATACGCCCCTATACGAGCTCTTTTACTAAAGACGTAATCGCTTTAGAAAAAGGGAAATTACCCCCTCAAGTAACTGATTTTGAGGAGGCTGTTTTGGGTGCTATGATGATTGATAAAAAGGGAATTGACGAAGTAATTGACATTCTTCAGCCAGAAGCTTTTTATAAAGAAGGGCATAAGTATATTTTTGAAGCCATTGATCAATTATTTGTAGGAAATCAACCCATTGATCTACTAACAGTCTCTGCTCAACTCCGCAAGAACGCTAAATTGGATATGGCTGGTGGAGATGCATACTTGGTTAGTTTAACGCAAAAAATTAGCTCCTCAGCGCATATTGAGTTTCACTCTCGGGTGATTCTTCAAAAGTTTATTCAACGCAGTTTGATTCGCATCTCCAATGAAATTATCGAAGATGCCTATGATGAAACAACGGACGTTTTTGACTTATTAGATAAGGCAGAGGCTAAACTTTATGAAGTTACCCAAGGAAATATTAAAAAGAGTTCGGAAACCGCACAAAGTTTAGTGGCACAAGCCAAAAAGCGAATCGAAGAAATTAGTACGAAAGAAGGATTGAGTGGTTTGCCCACGGGATTTCACAAGTTAGATGAATTGACCTCAGGCTGGCAACCCAGTGATTTGATTATTATTGCGGCTCGCCCGGGGATGGGAAAAACAGCCTTCGTACTGTCTATGGCGCGTAATATCGCTATCGCATCAGGTGCGGGTGTGGCTTTTTTCTCCCTAGAGATGTCTTCTGTACAGCTAATCACGCGTTTGATTTCTTCAGAAACAGGTTTGTCTTCGGAAAAATTGCGTACAGGAAAGCTCGAAAAACACGAATGGGAACAGCTAAACGTAAAAGTAAAAGATTTAGAACGTGCCCCTTTGTTTATTGATGATACCCCCTCTTTGTCTATTTTCGATTTACGTGCCAAAGCAAGGCGTTTAGCGTCCCAGTACGGCATTAAACTAATCGTCATTGACTATTTACAGCTGATGACGGCAGGAGGTAGCCAAAAAGGAGGAGGAAACCGTGAGCAAGAGATTTCGACCATTTCACGAAACTTAAAAGCGTTGGCAAAGGAGTTAGATATTCCCGTGATTGCTTTGTCACAGTTATCCCGTGCCGTGGAAACTAGAGGGACCTCTAAAAGGCCATTACTATCCGATTTAAGGGAGTCTGGAGCAATTGAGCAAGATGCGGATATCGTATCGTTTATTTATCGCCCAGAGTACTATAAAATTGAAGAATGGGATGATGAGTTTCGTTCTCCTACAGCTGGTCAAGCCGAATTTATCGTTGCAAAACACAGAAATGGTGGTTTGGATAATATCCGCCTAAAATTCTTAGGGATGTACGGTAAATTTGACAACTTAGATGAAGATGCCCGTATTGAAGGATTGATTGATAGCGATGGTGTCTTTTCTTCTGCAATCAATAATAGAGAAGGAGCAAATATGGCTCAACATTTACCTCCTGCAAGGGATGTGTTTAATGATGATGATGTTCCTTTTTAGGAGTTTACAGTTTACGGTTTCAGTTAACAGTTAGCTATACCGTAAACTGTAAACAATAACAAAAAAAGCGAAAGATTTTTTTGTTATTTATTTTCCAATCGAAGATTAGCAAATTCCCAATTCAAATGAGGAAGCAAAGTCTTGATGTATTTTTCTTTGTCATTTTTGTATGAAGGCAAATACGCATGTTCCCATAAATCAATCACTAAAAGTGGTTTCCCTAGTTTTTGGGTGATTGGATTTTCGTTGTTTACTGTAGTGGCTAACACTAGGTTATGGTGGTGATCCACTAACAGCCACAACCATCCTGAACCTTCAAATTCCACCGCTATTCGCAAGATTTCTGCTTTTAGGTTGTTGTAAGAACCAAAGTTGGATGAAATAAGTGCGGATAAAGTTGTATTCGGGTTGGTAGTTGTATTCTTGGTTAATGAGTTCCAAAAGAAATTGTGGTTGTAATACGCTCCTGCTACATTTGCTATCTCATTTTGTGTAGGCATTACCTTGGTTAAAATACCAGGTAAGCTATCTGTCACGTAAGATGTACCGTGAATAGCAGTATTTAAGCGATTAGCATAATCCAAATGAATCACGCCGTAGTGAAGCGCTAAATCTTCAGGTTTAAACAAGGATTCTAGTTCTTCGTATTGAAAAGAAAGCGCTTGCATGTCAAAAGGGCCTTGTTTCGTTTTGACTTTCTCTTGACCAAGAATCGATTTTTTCTCTACGATAAACGTCTCCCTTTTGGGAATCTCAACTTCAATACGTTCGTTTTGTTTTCCACATGAAAACGCCAATACCGTCAGGAATACAAAAGCGAATAACAACTTGATGTTTTTCATTTTTCGTTTAAAATAGTGCGAGCTAGTTGGATATACTCTATTTTTGCTTGATCTGTTGATAAGTGACTAACTTGTGTCCAGGCATTAAATTTAAAAGCTTTCTTTAAATCATGAGACATATGCTCAAAGTCTTGATGACTCAAACCATTAGTTGCTTGTTTGTAGTAAGCATAAATCCGCAGCATCACATCGGGAGCCAGGTTCCTCGCTTCCTTAGAAATGCGATTATAGGCTTCTAAAAAGTCTTTTTCTAGTTGCTCGTTCATTACTGTTTTTTTGCAATTACCGTTTTGTTTCCAATAGCTTTTTGGTTTAATACCACGTCTACTTTTGTTCCAATCGGTAAATATAGGTCTACTCTAGATCCGAATTTAATAAAACCTGCATCTGTCCCTTGGATGGCTTGCATTCCTGGTTTTGCATAGTTAATGATACGTTTGGCTAATGCACCCGCAATCTGACGGTACATTACTTCCCCAAACACCTTATTTTCAATGACAACAGTGGTTCTTTCGTTTTCTTCACTAGCTTTTGGATGCCAAGCTACCAAATATTTTCCTGCGTGATATTGACTGTATTTAATCAACCCACTTAGTCCATAACGCGTAACGTGTACATTAATTGGAGACATGAAAATCGATACCATCAATCGGTTGTCTTTAAAGTACTCTGGCTCATAAACTTCTTCTATTACAACCACTTTCCCATCCACAGGAGCTACGATAACATTGTCGTTTGGTGTAATACTTCTGTTTGGATTTCTAAAAAATTGCAATACTAAGAGTAGTAGTGCTAGAATAATAGACGACAAGGCCATTCTTAACCAATCAATCGTTATCACATAATCTAAAACTACAATAAAGATTACAGCGACTACTAACGAGAAAAAAATAATTTTAGTTCCTTCTTTATGAAACATGACTTATAAAATTTGAAAAATGATATACAAAAAGGGAGAGATAAATAAGATACTGTCTAAGCGATCTAAAATACCTCCATGCCCAGGCATGATGTTGCCACTATCTTTCACACCAGCTTCTCGTTTGAAATGTGATTCAACCAAGTCACCAAGTGTACCAAATAATCCTACAAAAATAGCACTTGCAATCCAAATATACACATTTAATGAGGTAAAAAAGTGATTTAGTACAAGTGAGGCAATAATTGCGAACACAATACCCCCAACTAAGCCTTCGATGGTTTTTTTGGGTGAAATGCGTTCAAATAGCTTGTGTTTACCGAACTTCTTCCCTACAATATACGCAAAAGTATCATTGGTCCATACTAAAATTAAGATTCCAATAACGATTTGTGGCTGATAGCCTTCTGGGGTATAGGGAAGGTGTAAAAACGCAAGAAAAGTACCGATAATATAACCTAAGAAGATGATAATCTTTACAGGTAAACTCCGATTGGGTTTACGCGTAGTGAATAGCTCAGCTGTAATAGCAAGTAGGATTAAAAACGAAGCGATAGCTATGGCATGCATAGGCAATGGAAAACAATCTTGAAAAATGGCTACTACGGCCACTACACTCATTCCTATACTGAAGTACTTCGATAAATTAATCAGTTTAGCAAACTCATAGGCCGCGACAAGCATAAAAAATCCAAAGAGTATTTTGAACGTGAGCACATCATACAAAGTTGCGCTAAGTAGTAGAACAATATAGATGACTCCAGATATTGTTCTTTTAACGGTTTCAGACATAAGTTATAGATCTTCTAATAAAAGTAAATATAAATTTTTTGGAGATCTGCCATAGCTTAGGAAATCTTGATTGACAGATGGTTTAAAGCAGTTAATAGCCGTGATGTTTGTCGGAAGTGCACTGCTGTATTTTCTTTTTATTTCACGTAACCCATCGCTTTTTGTGCGTGTAATTTGACTCGTTGCGGCAATGATAATCACATTGTCAGGAATTTCATGGGGTTTGTAATCTTTAAGTTGTTTGTCGCAAAATAAAATAGCGCCATCGTCAGCAATTAAACTTTCACAAGAAGAAACAAAAAAAAGTGGTTCTTTGGAATGGACATAGCGAACATTGTTGTCTTTCAGCAAGGAGTGGAATTGGTTTTCATGCGTTAAAGCTTCCTTTTCAAACCAATCATTTTCCATTAAAACATTAACGAACGTTTCTTGTAGTTCCGCTTGGGTATCACAGTACAAAAACTTACCGCCGTTATTCTTAAAGTTAACAGTGAATAGGTCATCAACAGGCATAACAGTTTCTGGAAGATATTGGCTTCTTTGCTTATCTGCCTCTTCGTTGCTTTGTTTTGACATAAATCCGCTAATTAACTTCTTTAGAAAGCTCATACGCTAAGTGTCGATAGGTATAATGTTTATTATTTTCAAAGATAAAAAAAATCTTAACTTAAATGAGTCTTTAAGTTAAGATTTTTAGTGGTATGCTTTTCAATGCTGTACTAAGCGATTGTATTTTCTGTATCCGTTTGAGATTGAATCGTATTTTCCTCTGTATTTGATTTGTCAAAAGGACGTTTACCAAAGATATTTTCTAAATCTTGTTGGAAAATCACTTCTTTCTCACAAAGTAAATCGGCTAATTGAATTAGCTTATCCTTGTGTTCTGTCAAAATAGCTTGTGCGCGTTCATATTGGCCTTCGATTAACTTAGAGATTTCTTCGTCAATTACCTTGGCTGTATCTTCAGAATATGGTTTACTGAAGTTGTATTCATTTTGACCTGATGAATCATAGTAGGTAATGTTTCCTAATTTATCATTCAATCCGTAGATGGTTACCATTGCTCTTGCTTGTTTGGCTACTTTCTCTAAGTCACTCAACGCTCCTGTAGAGATTTTGTCAAAGACAATTTTTTCTGCTGCACGCCCACCCATGGTTGCACACATTTCGTCCAACATTTGTTCCGTACGTACAATTTGTCTTTCAGCAGGTAGATACCAGGCTGCCCCTAAACTTTGTCCACGAGGAACAATCGTTACCTTTACCAGTGGCGCTGCGTGTTCACACATCCAGCTTACGGTAGCATGTCCAGCTTCGTGAATAGCAATAGCATATTTCTCTTCAACCGTGATGATTTTGTTTTTCTTCTCAAGACCTCCGATGATACGATCTACAGCATCTAAGAAGTCTTGCATATCCACCTCTTTTTTGTCCTTACGCGCTGCTGTTAAAGCTGCTTCGTTACAAACATTAGCAATATCTGCACCAGAGAATCCTGGTGTTTGTTTCGCTAAGAAGTCGATGTCTAAGTTGTCCACTCGTTTGATGTTGCGCAAGTGTACATTAAAAATTGCTTCTCTTTCTTTTACATCTGGAAGATCTACGTAAATCTGTCTGTCAAAACGTCCTGCACGCAAAAGCGCTTTATCTAAGATTTCTGCACGGTTTGTTGCTGCTAATACAATAACATTCGTATGTGAGCCAAAACCATCCATTTCCGTAAGCAATTGGTTCAAGGTATTTTCTCTTTCGTCATTAGATCCAGAGAAATTGCTCTTTCCACGCGCTCTACCTACCGCATCAATCTCATCAATAAAGATGATAGCTGGTGATTTTTCTTTTGCTTGTTTGAACAAGTCGCGAACACGTGATGCTCCAACTCCCACAAACATTTCTACGAAGTCAGAACCTGACAACGAAAAGAAAGGAACCTTTGCTTCGCCAGCTACTGCTTTTGCTAAAAGAGTCTTACCTGTACCTGGAGGTCCTACTAAAAGAGCTCCTTTGGGTATTTTTCCTCCAATGGAGGTGTATTTTTCAGGGTTCTTTAAGAACTCTACAATTTCTACAATTTCTTCTTTTGCTCCTTCTAATCCAGCAACATCACTGAAGGTTACTTTGATGTCATTTTTCTCATCAAACAACTTCGCTTTAGATTTTCCAATAGAGAAAATCTGTCCGCCACCGCCAGCACCACCGCCACCAGTCATTCTTCTCATCATGAATAACCAGAATCCAATGATAATGATAATCGGAAGGAAACTAATGAAGTAATCGCCCCAGTTGCTTTCCGCTTCCGATTTGTACTCTACTAATTTGCCTTCGCTTGCGGCCTCGTCTAATTTCTTTTGAAAAATTTCAGAGTTTCCAATCTCGGTTACAAATTGAGGTCCTGTACTTTCTTTACCTAGGATTGATTTTCGTTGTAATTCTTCAAAATCTTTACTCTGTAAAGCCTCTTTCGTCAAATATACTTTAGCAACTGAACGGTTGAATTCTACCTTTTCTACTTTCCCCTCTTTGAGGTAGTCGAAAAATTTTGAAAGGCCCAGTTGTTTGGAGTCTCCAACACCGCTGCCGTTCGATAAAAAGTTTATAACCAATACGATAACCACAATGCTCGCGTACAATATCCACGGACTAAATTTGGGTTTGTTTTGGTTCGGTTTTATGTTTCCCGCCATGAAGAATAAATTTTAAAGTTTAGTATTGGCTGTTGATATTTGTAATCTTTGCGTCTCCCCACAAGCTCTCTAGGTTGTAAAATTCGCGAATCGATTTTTGAAATACATGCACTACTACATTAATATAGTCCATTAAAATCCATTCTGCATTAATCTCACCTTCAACATGCCAAGGTTTGTCGTGTAATTCTTTTGATACAATTTTTTGAACGGAACCCGCAATCGCATTGACTTGCGTATTCGAATTCCCATCACATATAATGAAATAATCACAAGGAGTGTTATCTATCTCTCTTAAATCTAAAATCGTCGTATTTTCCCCTTTTACAGCTTCAATTCCTTTGATAATATTAGCAATCAATTCGTCGTTGTTGATAGTTTTGTTTGTCATTTATTGATTTTATCTAAATTTCTTCAAGTTAACAAAAATATGTTTCCTAATTTTGGGTTCAAATATAGTGAATCGCTTCTGATTAGACTACAATAATTTTATATGAATATTATCAAACTCGATGCCACTGCATCCACAAATGCTCATTTAAGAACAATGTTAACAACTTGCTGTTTGGAAAATTTCACGACAATTGTGACTGAAAATCAATTTGCTGGCAAAGGACAAAGAGGGACAACTTGGGTGTCAGAATCAGGTAGTAACTTGACTTTTAGTGTGTTGATGAAGAGTAAGGCAGAGACTGTTCAACGCATTTTTGATCTCAATGTGATGGTCGCTTTAGCTGTCGCAACCACCTTAAAAAAAATCGCAAATCTGCCATTTTTTATTAAATGGCCAAATGACATTTTGTCTGGAAATAAGAAAATTTGTGGAATACTCATTGAAAATAGCATTAAATCCACGGGAGAAATTAATTCGATTGTTGGAATAGGTATTAATGTCAACCAAACGCAGTTTCCAGCAATGAGTAAAGCGAGTTCGTTGAGTTTGTTAACTGAGAGAATTTGGGATAAAGAGGTTTTGTTACACGCGTTACTAGCCACATTAAAAGAGGGATACGAAGCACTACAGCGGGGAGAGGCAAAGTCCATATGGGAAGAATATCAAGCACATTTGTATCGCAAAGAGGTTGTATCTGCTTTTGAATGGCCAGATGGTACGCGCTTTAATGGTAGAATAAAAAGCGTAACGCCTTATGGAAAATTAGTAGTAGAGGTTGAAAATCAGGGCGAAACTGAATTTGATTTAAAGGAAATCCGACTTTTATATTAGTTCAGCATAAGGTACACTTTATGCTGAACCATTGTTTTATTTTTTGTGGTTAATGGAAATAGAGTTAATACAGTAGCGATGCCCTGTTGTCTCTTGTGGACCGTCGGGAAATACATGTCCCAAATGCCCCTGACAGTTGGAGCAAACCACTTCCACGCGCACCATCCCGTGCGATAAATCCTTGATGTATTCTACGCTTCCTTCAATCGCTTGATCAAAGGAAGGCCAACCACAGTGCGAATTAAATTTGGTGTCCGCCTCAAATAAAAGCTGACCACAACCCGTACAAACATAGTGTCCCGCTTCATAAAAATCATTGTAGATTCCCGTGAATGGACGCTCCGTACCCTTTTCTCTTAAAACGTAAAATTGTTCGTCTGTCAGTATTTCTTTCCACTCTTGTTCGGTGGTATTTTTATCTTTTTTCATCCGATTTGTTTTAGTTCGTAGTTCTATTATTCTTGGGTAAAATCGCGAATGCGTTCAATGACTTTTTTATCCCCTAATACCTTGCGGTGTCCAAGTCCTGCTGTAACCATCAATTGGCTGTTTTTTGCGTGTTTTTTTATTTGATAAGCAGCTTTAATTGGCACATCAATATCATCCTCATCGTGGATAATCAGCAAGGGAATATCAAGGTGTTCCGCTGCTTCGTGTACGCAATAGCTGTCCATTGTGCGGTTGAATTGCTTTTCAAAGCGCTTCTTGATAATCTCGGCAATACGAGGTTTTAACTGAAGTTGCTTGATAAAATCCTCAATGACGTCTTGTACGACATCACCACTGCCAATAATCACTGCCTTTTTAGCTTTGAGTCCATCGCGTAAGGCATTCATCGTTGTCATTCCACCTAGCGAATGCCCAACAACGAGGTCAAAGGGACCAAATTGCTTTTCAATTTCAAAAGTAGAAGCGATGAATTCTGTTAGATTGGTTTTCGTTTTGGGTGAAAAACCATGCCCAGGTGCATCAAAACTTACAATATCATAGCCCTGACGAATAAGGATGTTCGCAATGGTCACCAATTGTGTCCCTCGGCCATTCCATCCGTGAATAAGTAACGCCTTTTTTGTCGCTTTTTTATTGATGCCATATTCATACATGACAATGTCTTTCTTAATCTCAGGAACGTATAGTTTACTGCGCTTGCTCTTGGTAAGCATTTCCTTTTCTCGCTTAGGAGCCTTGAATTTTATAGGTGTAATAAAGAGATTCTGTGCAAACTTAGCAGCTAAGGGAAGGGAAAAAAATTGTAAAAACTTCCCCGTCCAAATAATGGACTTCGGTACTTCAAGTGAATGTTTCGCTTTTTTTGAATTTTCTTGCATGAGTTAAAAACATTTCTAGCAAAAGTACAAAATATAAGGAAGGGTTTTTTGTTGGTTGCTTTTTTGTTAGTCGCTTTTTCGTTTGTTGTTTTTTTGTTTTTTCGATGGACAGTTCTTAGAAAGATAAATTTCTTTTTCTTTTCATGTTTCTACCAACAGAGAAGTTCATCAAAAAAGCATCCTACAAAAAAGCAAAAAAGTCTCTCACAAAAAAACCTCCCACATAAACTAAACATAAAAGAATAGTTCTATTTTTGAATAAAAAAATAGAATGAGAAAACTAGTTTTAACTTTAGGGATGCTTTTGTTGTTAAGTGGTTGTAAAACAAATCCATTTAGTGGAAAAAGCACGATGGCTTTTGTGTCCGATGCTTCTTTATTTCCATCTTCTTTTCAACAGTATGGTGATTTTCTAAAAGAACACAAAGTAATCAAAGGAACAAAAGATGCGAAACGCATTGAGGATATTGGAAACAAAATTCGCATTGCAGCAGAAAAATGGCTGACAGCCAATGGGTATCCGACCTATTTAAAGGACTACCGTTGGGAGTACAATTTAGTAGAAGATAAAGAGGTGAACGCTTGGTGTATGCCAGGAGGAAAGATTGTGTTCTTTACTGGAATTCTGCCGATTTGTCAAACGGATGCCGGTATTGCAACCGTGATGGGGCATGAGGTATCGCATGCATTGGCGAATCACGGACAACAGCGCATGAGTGCGGCTATGTTACAACAAGCTGCCGCTATGGGGTTAGACGCCGCTACAGCAAATAGTAAAGAATCAACCAAACAAGCGCTGGGGATGGCATTTGGTTTAGGGAGTCAATATGGGGTGATGTTGCCTTTTAGTAGAAGTAACGAAAGTGAAGCCGACAAAATTGGCTTGACTTTAATGGCTATTGCTGGTTATAATCCAGATGAAGCCGTAGCCTTTTGGAGCCGTATGGCAGCCAATAGCGGTGGGGGTGGAGGATCTTCCTTCATGAGTACTCACCCGTCGAACCAAGAACGCATCGATGATTTGAAGAAGTTAATTCCTGCAGCAAAAGCAGAAGCCGCTAAATACGGTGTAACTTTTTAAAATAAAATAGAAAAAGCGACTGACTATTAGTCGCTTTTTCTATTTTAGTGGGCGATTTAGACACAATGTTATGAAAAACTTTCAAAAGGGACATCCCAAACTATTGAATGCGTGGGCGTTTTACGATTGGGCGAACTCGGTATATGCCTTAGTTATCTCTTCTTCTATTTTTCCTTTGTATTATGGCATGCTCTTTCGAGCCAAAGAAATAAATAGCTATTCGTTTTTCGGTATCGAAATGAATAGTGAGAGTATTATCAGTTATATTACTGCCTTGGGTTTTTTGTTGATTGCAGTAATCTCACCTTTGCTATCTGGAATTGCCGATTACCTTGGGACGAAGAAGTTTTTTATGAAACTCTTCTGTGCCATTGGTTCCGTTTCCTGTATGCTTCTCTACTTTTTTAGCTTGGATTATTTTGGATGGAGTTTATTCATTTATATGATGGGACTCATTGGATTTTGGGGGAGTTTAGTCTTCTATAACTCCTATTTGCCTGATATTGCTTTTGAAGAACAACAGGACCGCATTAGTGCCAAAGGCTATGCATTAGGCTATGTTGGTAGTGTATTACTGTTAGTCATTAATCTGGCTTTGATTATGAATGCCGAAAAGCTGGGGTTTGAGAATGCTACACAGGCCATGCGCGTTTCTTTTATTTTAGTAGGGGTGTGGTGGATTGCATTCAGCCAACTAACCTTCAGACAATTACCTGATTTTAAAAACGATAAAAAACTAACCAAAGGTATTTTCTTTAAGGGATTTAAAGAATTAAAGAAAGTAATTGAATTACTCAAAGAACAAACCATACTAAAACGCTATCTCGTAGCGTTCTTTGTGTATAGTATGGCCGTGCAAACGGTAATGATTATTGCCGCTTTTTTTGGAGAAAAAGAAATTGCATGGGCGGATGATCAACAACGAAGTATGGGGTTGATTGTGAGTATTATGCTTATTCAAATTATCGCTATCTTAGGGGCTTTTGCAACCTCGAGTTTGTCTAAACGCATCGGGAATATCCGAACGTTATGTGTATTGAATGTACTGTGGGTTTTTATTTGTATTTATGCCTATACCATTATAACTCCCAATGAATTTTACGTGGCTGCAGCTTTTGTTGGTTTAGTTATGGGTGGAATTCAATCGCTTTCGCGTTCTACCTATGCAAAGCTTTTACCCCAAACAACGGATACAACCTCTTTTTTTAGTTTCTATGACGTGACAGAAAAAATAGGAATTGTAGTGGGAATGTTTATTTATGGACTTATCAGTGATTTGACAGGTAAGATGCAAAATGCAATTTTGTTTTTAATTCTGTTTTTTATTGTTGGTTTTTTCCTATTATTGCGCGTAAAAGAACGTAAGAAGTAAAAAGAAGATTTTTTGTTAATTTATTTTTGTTAAAAAATATTTAAAATCTATTAAAATATTTATATTTGAATCTGTAATTAGAATATTAAATTATGAAGAGAATTTATTCGATATTGATTGGTGCAAGTTTGTTAGCGTTGTGCGGTATTGGGATTTCGTCATGTAGTAATTCAGACGATGATTTTATCGACCCAGAATTCAGAGTGCCAGCTTATTTTACAGTTACACTTCCAGACACCACTTTTGTAAAGAAAGAAAAGTTTAATGCGTATGTGGATGAAAATGGAGAATTTCAATTCTATATTGATGATTTGCAAGAAGGTCATTTCTTTGATATGAAAATTTTGAAATTCCAAGTGGGTAACTTTCCAACCAATATCAATACAATTGATTATACTTATAGTGTAGGGGAGAATGCGTTTGAATTTTTTAATTCAACTGATTTAGCGAATCCGAAACGCAATAATGGAATTATTAAGATTACGAAGATTGATCGTACGGATATGCTTGTAACAGGAAGCTTCAGTAGTTTGTTGTTGCCCTCACCTTTAAATCAATACTTAAAACAGTCGTTCCGCATCACAGGAAGTTTTGAAAATATTCCATATGAGCGCATTGGTAAAAATGAAGCAGGGTATATTTTCGCCTCGATTAATGGAGAGGAAATTCGCGATATGGATGTGTTCTCTAAGTTTGAAGGTGATATTTTAAATGGACAAATCGTAATGAATGCTCGAAGTAAATCCATGCGTAAACGCATGATGAAGATTAGCTTTGATAAAACCCTTCCTATCGGTAGTTATGATTATTCGAAAGTTAAAGTGCAATATACTTCTGAGAACGGTGTAGTGTACCTTTCAGATGAGAAGGATGGTGATTTAGTTGGTAGTCAATTTAAAATTGAAAAAATTGAAGATATCTTAATTGAGAATAAGAAGATTTATGCTGGTAAGTTTACGTTTAAGTTGAAATCGAAGGATGGAGATGTTATTACGTTAAACTTCGGAGACTATAAAGCGAAGTTATCGATGAAAGAGGTGATTATCACTAATCCTGATCCAGGAACAGACCCAGGAACAGATCCTGGTATTCCGGAACTATAATATGATATTGTTTACCTGACATAAAACCTTGCTTTAGGCGAGGTTTTTTTATGGCATAAAGATTGAACTACTACTGTAGTATAGAACTAATATGTAGTTAAAATAACTGATAGCGAGCAACTTGTGTATTTTGTTGTTCGCAAAGGGAAGTTTTGCTACTGACAAAATGACGTGATATTTATAATATGGCAAACCAAAAAATAATAACATTAGATAATTTGATGCTTGATGATTTCTTAGATGGTGATTCTGAGTTTATTCCTTTGTTAAGTCAGGAGGATGAAGAGGAAATGAATAATGAAGAACTCCCAGTTGAGTTGCCAATTTTGCCTTTGCGTAATATGGTTTTGTTTCCTGGGGTTGTAATTCCGATTACGGCAGGAAGAGACAAATCAATTAAACTAATTGAAGCCGCCAATAAAAAAGGAAAAAGTATTGGAGTTGTGGCTCAGGTTAATGAAGATATCGAAGATCCAGGAATACATGACATTCACCACCAAGGTACGGTAGCGCGAATTATTAAGGTACTCAAATTACCTGATGGCAACGTTACGGTAATTCTTCAAGGGAAAAAGCGATTTGAAATTGTCGAATTAGTGGCAGAAAATCCATACTTAACGGCAACAGTAAAAGAATGTGACGAAGTTCGTCCAGATGGTGAAGATGAAGAATTTTTAGCTGTTGTTGATTCTATCAAAGAATTAGCTGTTGAGATTATCAAAGAAAATCCAAATATCCCATCCGAGGCTTCTTTTGCGGTTAAAAATATTGAGAGCAATTCCTTTTTAATCAACTTTGTATCATCAAACTTAAATTTGACGGTAGAGGATAAACAAAGTTTGTTGCGCATTAATAATTTGAAAGAACGCGCGTATGAGACTTTGCGTTTGATGAATGTAGAGCTTCAAAAATTACAGCTAAAAAATACGATTCAAACCAAAGTGCGCATTGATTTAGATCAGCAACAAAAAGAGTATTTCTTGCACCAACAAATGAAAACTATCCAGGAAGAATTGGGTGGTTTTTCCAATGAGGAGGAGTTTGAAGACATGCGCAAAAAAGCCAAAGAGAAAAAATGGAGTAAAGAAGTGCGTGAGCGTTTTGAAAAGGAATTGATGAAATGGCAGCGCATGAATCCTCAAGTAGCTGAATTTGGTATTCAACGCAACTACTTAGAACTTTTATTAGAACTACCTTGGAAGAAGTACTCAGAGGATAAATTTGATTTAAAACGCTCGCAAAAAATCTTAGATAAAGATCATTACGGAATTGAAGACGTAAAAAAACGCGTATTGGAGCATATGGCGGTACTAAAACTGCGTAATGATCTCAAAGCGCCAATTTTGTGTTTATATGGACCTCCAGGGGTTGGGAAAACATCGATTGGAAAGTCAATTGCTAAAGCACTTGGACGTGAATATGTGCGTATTTCATTGGGAGGTTTGCGTGATGAGGCTGAAATTAGAGGGCACCGTAAAACCTATATTGGAGCGATGCCAGGACGTATCATTCAAAGTTTGAAAAAAGCAGGTACTTCCAACCCTGTGTTCTTGTTGGATGAAATCGATAAATTGTCGGTGAGTAATAATGGAGACCCTTCTTCTGCTTTGTTGGAAGTATTGGATCCAGAACAAAATAACGATTTCTATGACAATTTCCTTGAAATGGGATATGATTTGTCTAAGGTGATGTTTATCGCGACTTCAAACAGTTTGTCAACCATTCAACCTGCATTGAGAGATCGTATGGAAATCATTGAAATGACGGGATATACAATTGAAGAAAAAGTGGAAATAGGAAGACAGCATTTGTTGCTCAAACAATTGGAAGAACACGGATTAACAGCCAAAGATCTAACAATCGGCAAGAAACAAATGGAATTCATCGTTACGCATTACACCCGTGAGTCAGGAGTGCGTGGCTTGAACAAGCAATTGGCGCATGTGGCTCGTGGTATTGCAAAACGCATTGTATTAGAAGAAGAGTATAATCCAAAAGTAACAGAAGAAGATATTCGCAAAATCTTGGGAACTCCTCGATTTGAAGCGGATAAATACGAAAATAATGATGTAGCGGGTGTGGTAACAGGATTAGCTTGGACGAGTGTTGGGGGAGATATCTTGTATATTGAATCTATCATTTCGAAGGGTAAAGGAGGTTTGAGTATCACTGGAAACCTTGGAACCGTGATGAAAGAATCGGCAACGATTGCCTTGGAATATATCAAAGCACATGCCGATGAATTGGGTATTGATTCTGATGTATTTGAGCAATACAAAATTCACATTCACGTACCCGAAGGGGCAACACCAAAAGATGGACCAAGTGCGGGAATTACGATGCTAACCTCTATGGTTTCTTCCTTTACGCAACGCAAAGTGAAAAAGAATTTAGCCATGACTGGTGAGATTACTTTACGAGGTAAAGTATTGCCTGTGGGTGGAATTAAAGAAAAGATTCTAGCTGCGAAACGAGCCAATATCAAAGAAATTATCTTGTGTAAAGAGAATAGAAAAGATATTGAAGAAATAAAAGAAGATTATCTGAAAGGATTGACCTTCCATTATGTGGACCGCATGGAAGAAGTACTGCAATTGGCTTTGTTGAACGAGAAAGTGAAAAAAGCAAAAGATTTCAGTATTGAAAAGGTAAAATAAGCACTTCGTGTTTTATCACATACTATAAAGCAGCAACCCGTGTGGTTGCTGTTTTTTTATGGGTTTATTCAAAGGGTAGTAGCAAAAAGGAAGAAATGCATGCCACTAGAACCAAGCCAAGTGTCCTTTTTTACAATTGTTTTTGAAAATGTAATATATTAGCAACATAATATCAATGGCTACATGAAGCATTCAATCGCATGGATTTGTCTCTTGGCCTTTTACTTCCTATCGCTAAATGCGCAGGGGCAAGTAGGGGCAGACTACACCTATCAGTTCTTGAATTTACCTTCTTCCCCTAGACAATCGGCTCTAGGAGGAAAAAACTTTGCCTTTTCAGAACAGGTGAGTCAAGCGTTTTGGAACCCAGCTGTGATTAATGAAACCATGGATAATCAACTCGATTTAAGTTTTAGCAAGGTGTATGGGGTAGCAAATTACGGTTCATTAGCCTATTCCAAAACCTTTCGGTCCAAGCGAAATCTCTTTGTAGGGGTGAATTTTATCAACTATGGTGACCTAGAAGGCTATGATGAATTTGGAAGCTATACCGGTAGTTTTACGGGAAATGAAGTAGCGTTAACCTTAGGGTCCTCCTATCAGATAGAGCAGTCGGACTGGTATGTTGGAGCAAATGTCAAGTTTGTTTTCTCTTCGATGGAAACCTATCAATCCATTGGAGCCGCCATTGACCTTGGGGTGCTTTATAAAGATGAATTTGGAGGTTGGGATTTTGCCTTAACTGCCAGGAACTTAGGAGCTCAGCTGAAAACTTATGCAGAGTATAGAGAAAAATTACCAATAGATGTCGCAATTTCTGTTTCGAAAGAGTTAGAAAACGTACCTTTGCGTTGGCACATTACCATAGATAATTTACAACAATGGGATTTAGCCTTTTCCAATCCAAACAGGGGAACTACGTCTATAGATGAGGAATTCAAGGAAGAAAAGGTTGGTTTTTTTACCAATGCCCTACGGCATTTCATTGTTGGAGTAGAACTTTTTCCTCAAAAGAAGTTCCAAGTACGCTTGGGGTATAACTTCCGAAAAGGAGACGAATTGCGCATTGTCGACCATCGACATTTCGCAGGAATCACTGCAGGCGTGGGTTTGCAACTTAAACGCTTTAAATTCAACTATTCGTATGCACGCCAAACCGCAGCAGCAAACACAAGTATGTTTGGTGTTCAAATTAACATGAATTAATTGTAAATTTTTCAAATTTGAAAAAGATAACTATAGCGATTGACGGATTTTCTTCCACAGGAAAAAGTACGTTAGCCAAAACACTGGCCAAGGCCTTGGGTTACATCTATATTGATACGGGGGCGATGTACCGTGCTGTAACCCTTTTTGCTATGCGCAAAGGGTTGATCTCGGCTAAGTCCTTTGATGAAGCGCGATTGATTGAACTTTTAGATACGTTTGATGTACACTTTGAGTACAATGTTTCCAAAGGATACGCGGATATTTACCTCAACCAAGAAAATGTAGAAGAGTTGATTCGTACTCTAGAAGTCTCTCAATTTGTTAGTCAAATTGCAGCCGTTCCTCAAGTGAGAAAAAAACTAGTAGAACAACAACAAATCTTAGGTAAATCGAAAGGCGTTGTCATGGATGGACGCGATATTGGAACGGTCGTTTTTCCTGATGCAGAATTGAAAATCTTTATGACAGCTTCTCCCGAAATTCGCGCCGAAAGACGCTTTAGAGAATTACAGGAGAAAAACGATGCTGTGGTGTATGAAGACGTGCTTCGCAATGTAGTGGAACGCGATCAAATAGACACTTCCCGCAAAGATTCACCTTTAGTGAAAGCCGATGATGCTATTGAAGTAGATAACTCGAACTTATCAAGAGAAGAACAATTTGATTTAATCCTACAATTAGTAAAAGAGAGAATTTAACCTAAGGGCTGAAAAAAAGCGCTTGGGCACATACCAACCGTTTATTTCAACACACCCTACACACGATACACTTATGAATGTAAAATTGAAACTAACGGGCATGAACTTCCTCGAATTTGCAGTTTGGGGAGCGTATCTAACGTCCATGGGAAACTATTTAGGCTCGATTGGATTAGGACCTAAAATTGGCTCTTTTTATGCCATGCAAGGAATTGTGTCAATCTTTATGCCTGCTATTATGGGAATTGTAGCAGATCGATGGATTCCTGTTCAACGTTTATTGGGAATCAACCACTTATTGGCGGCGATTTTTATGTTTGCAACGGGCTATTATGGCTATGTTTCCGGAAGTAATGTCGATTTTGTTACTATTTTTACCCTATACAGCATTAGTGTGGCCTTCTTTATGCCAACCATTGCGCTATCCAATTCTACGGCTTATACCGTATTAAAACAAAACCAACTGGATGTAATTAAGGCCTTTCCGCCCATTCGTACGTTTGGAACGATTGGTTTTATCTTTGCCATGCTATTTGTCAATTTCTTTGGATATACTGGGGATAGTCTAGGTTTTAACTTCAGTAGTAGCCCCGACTTTATCAGCTTTCAACAAGATTACCACCAGTTTTATGTCTCTGGATTTTTAGGTGTAGTGCTGTTTTTATATAGCTTTACCTTACCTCATTGTCCAGTGAATAAATCAGGAGAAAAACGCACCTTAGCGGATGCTTTTGGTTTAAAAGCTTTTGCGTTGTTCAAGCAAAAGAAAATGGCGATTTTCTTCATTTTCTCTATGTTGTTAGGGGTATCCCTTCAAATTACCAACGGATATGCCAATCCTTTTATTACGACGTTTAAAGAAATTCCAGAATATGCGTCAACTTGGGGGGCAAGTAATGCCAATGCATTAATCTCCCTGTCTCAAATCTCAGAAACTCTGTGTATTTTGTTGATTCCGTTCTTCTTGAAACGCTTCGGAATTAAAGTAGTTATGATGATGTCGATGATTGCGTGGGTGTTGCGTTTTGGATTATTCGGATTAGGAGATCCAGGAAATGGGGTTTGGATGTTTATCTTATCGATGATAGTATACGGAATCGCTTTCGATTTCTTCAATGTATCCGGATCTTTATATGTAGATAATGAAACGAGCGAGGACATTCGTTCTTCCGCTCAAGGGGTATTCATGATGATGACCAATGGTTTTGGTGCTACTATCGGAATGTTCTTAGCTCAAGCTGTAGTGAATCACTACGTGTATAGCCAAGAGGATTTATTGTTGCAAGTAGAAGGATGGAGACATTCATGGATCATCTTTGCTTCATTCTCTTTAGTGGTGACTATTTTGTTTGCCTTTATTTTCAAATACAAGCATAAACCTGAAGATGTAGAGCATCTTTAAGAGTGGGTTATTCTATACAAAGGAGGTTTCTGATCGAAACCTCCTTTTTTTTAACTTTTCTATTTCCCTTTCCTAATTTCCAATCATTTTCTTCGGATCTACCCAAAGATCAAAATCTTCTGGTGTCACATAACCCAAGCGAACAGCCTCTTCTTTTAAGGTTGTACCATTGGCGTGAGCCGTTTGTGCAATTTCAGCTGCTTTATAGTATCCGATTTTTGTATTGAGAGCCGTTACTAACATCAACGAGTTATCAACGAGTTCTTGAATGCGTTTATCGTTGGGTTCAATTCCTTGCGCACAGTGTTCATCAAAAGAAACACAAGCATCCCCTAATAATTTAGCCGATTGAATAAAGTTAGCCGCCATTACCGGTTTGAATACGTTGAGTTCATATTGTCCTTGTGTACCGCTGAAGGAGATGGTTACATCATTTCCTAAGACTTGTGCCGCAACCATCGTTAAGGCTTCACATTGCGTTGGATTTACTTTTCCAGGCATAATAGACGATCCGGGTTCATTGGCAGGAATGATAATCTCTCCGATTCCCGAGCGAGGACCAGAAGCCAGCATGCGGATGTCGTTGGCAATTTTGTATAGGGAAACCGCAAGTTGTTTTAAAGCACCATGTGTTTCAACAATAGCGTCATGTGCTGCTAATGCTTCAAATTTATTTGGCGCTGTTACAAAAGGCAATTGTGTAAAATCAGCAATGTGTTTGGCTACCACAACATCGTAGTTTTTAGGCGTATTTAACCCTGTTCCTACTGCTGTTCCTCCTAGCGCTAATTCCGCTAAGTGTGGCAACGTATGGTTAAGCGCTTTTAAACCATGTTCCAATTGAGCTACATAACCTGAAATCTCTTGTCCTAAGGTTAGTGGAGTCGCATCCATTAAGTGCGTACGTCCAATCTTGACCACGTCTTTGTATGCTTTTGCCTTAGCCGCTAAGGTATTTTTTAGTTGGGTTACCCCTGGAATTGTAGATTCTACTACCGCTTTATAGGCTGCAATATGCATCGCAGTAGGATAGGTATCATTGGACGATTGAGATTTGTTGACATCATCATTGGCTTTGAGTACGGGTTCTCCCTCGCCAATAGCAAACCCAGCTAATACTTGTGCGCGATTTGCCACTACCTCATTGACATTCATATTGGATTGGGTACCCGATCCCGTTTGCCAGATTACCAGTGGAAACTGATCATCTAAGGTACCTGCGACAATCTCGTCACATACTTGTGCAATAGCATCTCGTTTTTCTTGACTCAATACACCTAAATCAAAATTAGCATAGGCAGCGGCCTTTTTTAAATAAGCAAAAGCCTCAATAATTTCATGCGGCATGGAAGCCTCCGGGCCAATTTTAAAATTGTTTCTTGAACGTTCGGTTTGTGCCCCCCAGTACTTGTCTTTCGGTACTTGTACTTCTCCAAGGGTGTCTTTTTCTATTCTGTAGTCCATGATGGAATTTGTTTTTAAAATTACCTTAAAGGTACTAAATTATTTAGTTTGATTCTAAAGAAGGGGTAAAATAAAATAAGGGGTATTGCCAAATCGAGAAAAGGATGTATATTTGGGACGTATACAAAAAAATCCGGAATAAAATGTTTGAATTTCAACAGTATTTAGGTTTCATCGTAGCCATGACCGTTATTACAATGGCGTTTTGGCTTTTGATATTTTTGATTGGTTTCGCTTGCTATTGGGCAACGGGAGGCGCAATTGAATTATTTAAAGAGAAGAAAGCTAAAAAACAGCAGTTAGAAGAAAGTCAAATGTAGAATTTGATTTTACGAAATAAAAAGAGGGTATGCCAAGCATATCCTCTTTTTTGTTTAGGGTTAACTGTTCATCCTACTCTGCGGAAACAACTAAAATGCTTAGGCATAAGATAGATTTAGTAAATGAAACTTCACTGAGCAATTTTTTTAGAAGGCTCGTTTTAAATTTTTGTGGAAGTCCATGGTATTCAGCTTCCTTTTTGTATCTTTAGGAGATATCAAAAAAGAAAAGAACCTATGAATTATACAGAAAAAATGCTGCCACCTACGGCATTGAAAGATAAAGTAGTGATTGTAACAGGAGGAGGAAGTGGTTTAGGACGATCCATGTCTGCCTATTTCATGGAAATTGGTGCAAAAGTCGTGATTACTTCTCGCGATTTAGACAAGTTGCAACAAACCGCTAAAGAATTAGAAGAACAAACGGGAGGGGAGTGCTTTCCTGTAAGTTGTGATGTCCGTCATTATGAGCAAGTAGAAGCGATGCTTCAAGAAGTGCTGAATAAGTGGGGCAAGGTGGATGTATTGCTCAACAATGCAGCAGGTAATTTTATTTCACCAACAGAGCGTTTATCATCTAATGCTTTTGACACGATTGTGGATATTGTGTTGAAAGGAACGAAAAACTGTACGTTAGTTTTAGGAAAACATTGGATTGAACAAAAACAACGCAATACTGTTGTACTTAATATTACGACAACCTATGCCTGGACTGGATCGGCGTATGTGGTGCCTTCTTCTGTAGCTAAAGCGGGTGTACTCGCTATGACACGAAGTTTAGCTGTAGAGTGGGCCAAATATGGCATGCGTTTTAATGCTATTGCACCAGGACCTTTCCCAACTAAAGGAGCTTGGGATCGCCTATTGCCAGGAGATTTGAAAGAAAAATTCGACCTTGCTAAAAAAATTCCACTGCGCAGAGTAGGAGAACATCAGGAGTTAGCCAACTTGGCTGCTTATTTGATTTCTGACTTTTCGAGCTATATTAATGGTGAGGTTATTACCATCGATGGAGGAGAATGGTTGCAAGGTGCAGGGGAGTTTAATATGCTCGATCAAATTCCAGAAGCGATGTGGGATCAACTCGAAGCAAATATTCGCAAGAAATAAAAACATGTCTTGTAGAAGATAAGTAAAGGGTATTCTTTTGTATTAGAAGAGATTACCCTTTTTTTAGTTCTGTGATACCGATTGAGAATGTTAATAAAATAGATTTTATATACAGATAATTAATTGTATTTTTACCACTCAAAAATTTTTGATACAAAGAAAATGGGGAAAATTATTGCTGTTGCTAATCAGAAGGGTGGAGTTGGTAAAACAACGACTTCGGTTAATTTAGCTGCTTCTTTAGGAGCACTAGAAAAAAAGGTATTGTTAATTGATGCCGATCCTCAGGCTAACGCTACTTCTGGATTAGGAGTAGATGTGGAAGCTGTTGAAATAGGAACCTATGAGGTACTAGAACACAGTTGTACCCCAGCTGAAGCTGTAGTAGATTGTACAGCCCCCAATGTATATTTAATTCCGGCTCATATTGATTTAGTGGCGATTGAAATCGAACTAGTGGATAAAAAGAACCGAGAATACATGCTGAGAGAAGCCCTGCAATCGATTAAAGATAAATATGATTATATTATCATTGATTGTGCACCTTCCTTAGGGTTATTGACGTTAAATGCTTTAACGGCTGCTGATTCGGTTATTATTCCCATTCAATGTGAATATTTTGCCTTAGAAGGATTAGGAAAATTGTTGAATACCATCAAAAGTGTACAGCGCATCCACAATCCGAAATTGGATATCGAAGGGTTGTTGTTGACGATGTATGATTCGCGTTTACGCTTGTCTAATCAAGTGGTAGAAGAAGTGCAAAAACACTTCAACGACATGGTGTTTGATACCATTATTCAACGCAACGTTAAGTTAAGTGAAGCGCCAAGTTTTGGTGAAAGTATCATAAATTACGACGCAACGAGTAAAGGTGCTACAAATTATATTAATTTAGCGGAGGAAATAGTAAAAAAGAATCACTAAAAAAATAGGAGAGGAAAGATAAACTATGGCAAAAGCAATAAAAAAACAAGCTTTAGGAAGAGGATTGTCAGCGCTGTTAAAAGATCCTGAGAACGATATCAAATCGATTGACGATACCAATGCAGACAAAGTGGTGGGGAATATCATTGAATTGGATTTAGAAGCAATTGAAATTAATCCTTTTCAGCCTCGTACAAACTTTAATGAAGAATCCCTACAGGAACTAGCGAGCAGTATTCTCGAGTTAGGGGTGATTCAGCCTATTACGGTTCGAAAAATTGACTTTAATAAATATCAGTTAATTTCAGGGGAAAGAAGGTTAAGAGCTTCTAAAATAGCTGGCTTATCCACGATTCCTGCTTATATTCGCATCGCAAACGACAACGATTCGCTGGTGATGGCTTTGGTTGAAAATATCCAACGCCACGATTTGGATCCTATCGAGATTGCCATGTCGTATCAGCGTTTAATGGAAGAAATTAGCTTAACGCAAGAACAAGTCAGTGATCGCGTGGGTAAAAAGAGATCGACTATTGCCAATTACCTTCGTTTATTGCGCTTGGATCCCATTATTCAAACGGGAATTCGAGACGGCTTTATTACGATGGGGCATGGAAGAGCCATCATTACCATTGAAGACTTAGACGTACAAACAGATATTTACCATAAAATCATCGCCGAAAACTTATCTGTTCGCGAAACGGAAGCTTTAGTAAAAAAATATCAAGAAGGAGATCAAGAACAGGCGCCTGTAAAAGCCCAGTCAAAAGCTCAACCTGTTGTACCTGAGACGTATAGACAATCTTTTGGTAAGTTCTTTGGTGCAAAGGTTGATATTAAGGCAAGCCCCAGTGGAAAAGGAAAAATTACCATTCCTTTTTACTCAGAAGAAGATTTAGAGCGTATTATCAAACTTTTAGACCAATAGTGAGAAGTAAAATTTTATTGATAATGATTTTCAGCTTCCTTTTTCAAGTGACTAGTTTTGCACAAGAAGAAGGGGTTGAAAAAGAGAGTAAAAAAGAAAAGAGAAAACGAGAGGCAGCTTATAAACCTCTTGATCCTGTTGCGCCCTCTCGTGCCGCATTCTATACTACGATTGTACCAGGTTTAGGTCAAATTTACAACAAGAAATACTGGAAGGTTCCCCTCGTGTATGCTGGAATTGGAATACCTGTTTACTTTTGGGCGGATAACCAACGCAATTACGATCGTTACCGAAACGAGTATAAGAATAGATTACAAGGAAAAGTAGACCAAACAGACGAAACACTTGCTGGTCTAGATGATCAACGTTTGTTAGATGGTCAGAACTTCTATCGTAAAAATAGAGATTTATCGGTGGTTATCGCTGTGGGATTTTATGTGTTGAGTATTGTAGATGCCAACGTTGATGCGCATTTGATGCAATTCAATGTCAATGAAAACCTAACGATTAAACCTGTAATTGAGTTGGATCAAAAAGGCTTGATTCAACAACAACAATATCAATATGCGATTAACGTACAATATCGCTTTTAATTCGCAAGTAAACCTATGAATATCGCATTACTAGGCTATGGTAAAATGGGTCAAATCATTGAGCGCATTGCCGTTGAAAGAGGACATTCAATTGTCTATATTAAACAAAGAAATCAAGTGATTGGAAGCTTGGAGCACGCAGAAGTTGCTATTGATTTTAGTGTGCCTGCGGTGGCAGTAACTAATATAAAGGAAGCGTTAACAGTTGGAGTTCCTGTGGTATGTGGAACAACGGGATGGTTGGAGCAATTCGATGAGGTAGTTGACTTTTGTAAAGCCAAAGACAGTGCGTTTTTATATGGTTCAAATTTTAGCTTAGGAGTGAATATTTTCTTTGAATTAAATGATTACCTAGCTAAAATGATGCAGAACTTTGAGCAGTATGGGGTTTCGATGCAAGAAATTCACCATACGCAAAAATTAGATGCACCTAGTGGAACAGCTATCACCTTAGCAGAAGGTGTGATAGCGAATTCAAGCTACGAAAGCTGGACGTTAGATTCGGAGCCAACAGCCAAGCAAATCCATATCGATGCAGTACGTGAAGATCAAGTACCTGGTACACACACCGTGCGTTATGATTCTAGTATTGATCAAATAGAAATTAAACACACCGCTCATAATCGCGAAGGATTTGCTTTAGGAGCAGTCATTGCGGCAGAGTGGATTAAAGATAAAAAAGGTATTTTCTCCATGAAAGATGTACTGAATTTGAAAAAATAAGTAAATTGGGGATTCTAAAAATATAAAGTATGACAATAGCACAATGGTTCATTTTTTTCCTGCTCATCCAAGTAGTTCACTTTATAGGAACGTGGAAACTATATGTAAAAGCAGGTAGAAAAGCTTGGGAAGCCGCTGTTCCAGTATATAATGGCGTAGTATTAATGAAGATTATTAATCGCCCGTGGTGGTGGGTAATCTTGTTGTTTATTCCCATTGTAAACTTGATCATGTTCCCTGTGGTTTGGGTGGAAATCTTGAGAAGCTTTGGTAAAAAATCAACAATTGATACCCTCTTAGGCGTGGTAACGCTAGGGTTATATGTGGCTTTTATCAATTATGTAGGAGAGGTACAGTACCGTGAAAATCGATCGCTAAAACCAGAAACAGAATCTGGCGAATTTGTGAGTTCTATTCTATTTGCGGTGGTTGTAGCAACGGTAATTCATACTTATGCCATTCAGCCTTACACCATTCCAACTTCGTCTTTGGAGAAAACCTTATTGGTAGGTGATTTCCTTTTTGTGAGTAAGTTTCACTACGGAGCAAGAACACCCATGACAACGGTGGCCCTGCCTATGGTACACGATACCATTCCGTTTACTTCAAGTAAATCGTATTTAAGTAAACCACATTTGCCTTATTTTAGATTGCCTGGATTCCAAAAAGTACAGCACAACGACATCGTCGTGTTCAATTGGCCTGTCGATACAATTTATAAATTTAACGACCCAGTAAAACGTCCAGGGGTAATTAAACCCATTGACAAAAAGACCAATTATGTGAAGCGCGCAGTTGGTTTACCTGGGGAAAACCTATCAGTAAAAGACGGTATTGTATTTATCAATAATAAAGAATTACAACTCAACGATCGAGCTAAAGTTCAGTATAGCTATTTAATTGAAACGGATGGTACTTTGGATTTAAGAGCTATTCTTCAAAATAGAAAAATTAGCGATTATGTAACCTATGTCAATAATCCACAATATGCTGTTTTCTTTCAATCATTAACGAATGATGATGTAGACTATTTGAAAACGTTTAGTGCCGTAAAAGGAATAACGAGAAGTCCTGATATGTCTAAAATATTTCAATATAGCGTACCAAAGGGATATATTTTTCCACATAATAAAGCAGATTGGACCGAAACAAACTTAGGGCCGATTCACATTCCCGCAAAAGGTGAAACCATTACCTTGACGGAGGATAATTTACCAATGTATAAACGCGCGATTCGCGTGTACGAAGGAAATGAATTGGACGTAAAAGATGGGCAGATTTACATTAATGGTCAGGCAACCAATCAATATACCTTCAAGCAAAACTACTACTTCATGATGGGAGATAATCGAAACAACTCAGAAGACAGTAGAATGTGGGGCTTTGTCCCTGAAGATCATATTGTAGGTAAACCCGTATTTGTTTGGATGAGTTTAGATCAGGCGGTGCCATGGTCTAAAGCTTTCGATAAAATTCGTTGGGATCGTTTGTTTATTACCGTGAATGGAAATGGCGAGCAAGTATCTTATTTCCCTTATTTTATTGTAATCTTGATAGGGTGGGGTGGATTTAGCTTCTACAAAAGAAGAAAAGAAAAAAAGAATTCTAAGTTTTAATCATGTCGAATACGAGTATACTACATCCGACTTATTTTCCTTCGATTAGTCACTATGTAGCCATGGCACAAGCAGAAGAGCTTGTTTTTGAAGTAGAAGATAATTTTCAAAAACAAACTAATAGAAACAGAATGTATATTCACAGTGCGAACGGGGTTCAATTATTGAATATCCCTGTAAAGCATACCAAAGAAGGAGTACATCAAAAATTTAAAGAAGTTGAAATTGAATATGCTTTTGGCTGGCAAAAACAACACTTTAAGAGTTTAGAAGCGGCGTATCGCACTTCTCCTTACTTTGAGTATTTTGAAGACGATATACGCCCTATTTTTGAGAAAAAACAGAAGTATATGTTGGATTTGAACCTAGAGATTCACGAAATCATTACCTCTTGTTTAGGTGTAACCTGGAACTATAACAAATCAACCGAGTATCTGAAAGAAGTTGGTACAGAGGTGATGGATTTTAGAGCCTTAGCAAACGGAAAAAAAGATACCAATCAGTTTGAACGGTATATTCAAGTCTTTGATGATAAGAACGGATTTTTAAACAACTTGAGTATTTTAGATTTGTTGTTTAATGAAGGTCGAAGCGCAGTTGCTTATTTACAGCGTCAAGAATTAATTAAATAAATAAAAAAAACCACCTGATCGGGTGGTTTTTTTGTTGGGTTTGGTGAGGATTTGTTGAGGATTTAGGTAAGGATTTGTTGAGAATTTGTTGAGAATTTGTTGAGGATTTGTTGAGGATTTGTTGAGGATTTGTTGAGAGAACAAACTACACAAAAAAACAAAAAAGCAACTAACAAAGAACAAAAGCCAAAGAACAAAAAAGCATCAACCATCACCATTCACTCTTCACCAAAAAAAATCCTCCGCTTTAGCGGAGGATTTTTTTATTTTCTATCAGCAGTTTCGTATAATTTCATTTGGAAAACCAAGTCTGTATTCGGTGGAATAGGACCTGCTCCGCGCTCGCCATAGGCCATATGCGCAGGAATGAAAATAATAGCCGTATCGCCAAAGCTCATTTGCTCAATTCCTTCAATGAATCCAGGAATAAGCCCTGTTTTTGCTCCAAATTTGAAAGGAATAGGAGCATAGCCATTCATGTCTGCTCTGCGTTGATCAAAAGCATCAAACTCCTGTGTTAGAGGAACAATACTTGAGTCAAATAAAAGACCATTTTCAAAGAATCCAGCATAGTCAACGAATACTTCTTGGCTGATTGCTGGTTTTTTTCCTGCTCCTTTTTCAATAATTACGTAAGATAGACCTGAATCTAACTTGGTCGCTTTATCTTTTAAATCTGCAAATTGATCAGCATATTTTTTCTGAGCATTAGCTAATTTGTCTTCTTTTTCTTTTTTCTCTTTCGCTGCTTCTTCAAAGTAAGCTTTGAATACTTTTACTGCGTCAAATTTTTTCGCCTCTTTTCCTTGACGAATAATTTTTACACTTTCGATGACATCGTCTTTCTCGATGGCATTAACCACCTCAATTCCTTTTACTGTATATCCGAAAACAGAATGTCTGTTATCTAAGAATTGTGTTGGTTTGTGGGTGATAAAAAACTGACTTCCATTGGTGAATGGACCGCTGTTTGCCATAGATAATGTTCCAGGTTTATCATGGGTTAATTCGGGTGAGAACTCATCCTTAAATACGTAACCAGGGCCGCCAGCACCCGTTCCTGTTGGGTCTCCCCCTTGGATTACGAAATCCTTTTCTACACGGTGAAATTTAATTCCGTCATAGTATTGTTTTCCTTTGTATTGCTCATCAACAAAAGGGTTTTTCCCTTCGGCTAAACTCACAAAGTTAGCAACTGTAATCGGAGCTTTTTGGTACTCCAATTGCAAGATAATATGACCTTTGTTTGTTTGAATGTCCGCGTACAACCCATCAGGTAAATCTGATTTTTGCGTAGTACAAGCCGACACTAAAGCAACTAAACTTAAAATAAGACTCGTCATTTTTTTCATTTTTATTAATTAGATTTTTTGATTGATTCCAGTGAAATAATAAATACCAAAGGCTGATTTTTTGCGATAGCCTTTTGATCGCCTAAATAACTATACGCTAAACTAGACGGAGCTAATGCTTTAATGCTTTCCGTCGGTTTGAGCATTTTAAGGCTGTAACGCAATACAGGTAAAATATCCTCCTCGTCTACTTTATAGGTTAAGGGACCGATTTCGTTTTGTGTATAGATAAGGCTGTCATTCACTTGACGAATTTCATAGGTATAGTGGACGATATCACTTTTCTGTGGACGAATAGAATCCTTAACATTGCGTTTTAAATAGGTGTACCAAAAACCGGTATTCGAATGAATATAGGTATTGGCGGTATCTTTTGTTCTATATTCAGCAAATAAATCTTCTTCGCTCTCTCTCAATTCGATATTGCGATCAATTGAGAGTTTGGTTTCAACTGAACGCGAGGTAGAAATAGGTTTTCGGGCTTCTTGTTGCTTTTGACAACTCGTCAAGAGCAGTACACAAGGAAGAATAAAACAAAGGCTGTATTTAAACATAAAATTCTTGTTTGTGATGAGTTACAAGTTCAATATAGCGTTGAATTGTATTTTCTAAAGAAAGCGCAGATTTACCCCCCGCTGCATTGATATGTCCGCCGCCTTCAAAATACGTACGTGCAAATAGATTGACATCTAAATTCCCCGATGAACGGAAGGAGATCTTAATGATTCCCTCTTCTTTGCGTTCGATGAAAAAGGCAGTTAAATCAATACCGCTAATGGACAGACCATAATTGACTAAACCTTCCGTATCTCCTTTTTGGTGCGCAAATTCTTGCAAATCATCTTCGCTTAAATAGAGATAAGAGGCTTGAGTATCGGGAATTAAATGTAAATTTTGCAAGGCTCTTCCCATCAGCTGTAAACGGTTAAAGGAGCTATTGTCAAAAAGTGCATGGTGAATTTTCGGATTGTCAATGCCCTTGTCAATAAGAGCAGCTACTACTTGATGCGTTTTGGCTGTGGTTTTTGGAAAGCGGAACGAACCAGAATCGGTTACAATCCCTGTATAGATACAAGTAGCTACTTCTTGGTTCACTAAGTGAGTGAGATCCATTTGTTCTAGGAGTGAATACAACAATTCACAGGTAGAGCCAAAAGACGTATCAGAAAAAGTTAATTTAGCGTAGTCTCCCGGCATCTGGTGGTGATCAATCATCACGAAATCTTTGGGTAAACTGGCTAAAAAAGCCCCCATTTCATCTCCGGTACGCGATAAGATATTGAAGTCGAGTGTAAAGATACAATCGCTATTTTTTAGAATATGTTGACCTGCGGTTTTATTAAAATCGTAGATTTTAATTTGGGCAGTCCCTGGCATCCAAGCCAAAAAGTTGGGGTATTCATTGGGAGAAATAAGATCCACCTTATGTCCCAATTGTTTTAATACGTGATATAGTCCCAAACAAGAACCAATAGCATCTCCATCAGGATTGCGATGCGGAATGATAGAAAAGGCCTTACTTGGAGAACTAATCAGTTGTTTTAACGTATCTATTGCTGTCTGCTTCATCATGCGAAAATAAGTTATTTTGCATCATTTGCATAAAAATAAAGCCGAATTTAATAAAATTAAAACAAGAGTTCGCATTTATTCTGCCAATGCACGCAGCTCTCTCTTATCCAAAAGTATAATATCCTTTCCTTTGAGTTGAATAATACCGTCTTTCTTGAGTTCCGATAGCAGGCGAATACAGCTTTCCGTAGCAGTTCCGACCATATTTGCTAAATCTTCACGGGATAATTTAATATTTAAGGCTTGATTCTCTGAAGAAGAACCCCCTAAATCTTCCAACTTAAGTAACATAATCGCTAAGCGTTCTTTTACAGTTTTGTGCGTTTGATTCGCTAAATCTTGATCGGCATCTTTTAAGTGCGTACAGATATCACGCGTAACCAACAAAGAGAATTTGTTGTTGTCTGTAAAGTTATCCAACATCTCTTTTTTAGGGATAAAACAAACCTGCATATCTTCTAAGGCTGTCGCAGAAAGATTGGAAGCTTCTTCGTTGATAATCGAACGTTGCCCTAACAAATCGCCACGTTTCGCTAATTTGACAATAGAGTCTTTTCCATTCGAATTCAACTTGGTTAATTTGCAGAATCCTTCCTTGATACAATATACCCCATTTAAACTTTCTCCCTCGGAAAATAAATTTTCTCCTTTCTTAATAATAAAGTGGGTTTTTGTCTCTGAAATGGCTAGTAACTCCTCTCTAGTTAAAGCCTTTAGAGAACTGAATTCTCTAATCATACATTGCTCACATCTTCCCATACCTAATAATAACTATTTTATGCAGTTGGTAAAAATACCTGTACAAAGATAGTGCTATTTACTGATAAATGTCATAATTTTTAGGAGAATTAACTAAGACCTTTGTATAAGGTAAATGAGCAAATTTTATGGATAAAAAAGCGTGTTTTCATTGTGGTAACAGTGTTACTGCCTTTAATCGTATAGACTACGATGAGAAAATGTTTTGTTGTAACGGTTGTAAAACTGTCTACGAAATATTTAATGAAAACGATTTAACCTGCTATTATGATTTGGAAGCAACCCCTGGGGCAACGCCCGAAGAGGTAAATGGCAAGTATGATTTTCTCAGTAATCCCACCATTGTAGAAAAATTATTGGAGTTTAATGAGGGAACCACAGCAATCGTTTCCTTGTATATACCGCATATTCACTGTAGTTCGTGTATTTGGATTCTCGAAAATCTACACAAGTTAAACGCAGGAGTATACCGCGTTTTGGTTAACTTCCCAGAAAAAAAAGCAACCATTACCTATAATACGGCAGAAGTTGACTTAAAAGAAATTGTTGTCTTGTTGTGTCGTATTGGGTATGAACCGTATATCAGCTTAAAAAATTACGAAGAAAAGCCCCAGAGCATCGATCGTAGCTTGATTTATAAAATTGGCGTGGCCTTTTTCTGCTACGGAAATGTCATGATGCTGTCTTTTCCAGAGTATTTTAATATTGACGACGTTTGGATGGAGCAATACAAGAGTTTTTTCCGTTGGTTGATTTTATTCTTGTCCTTACCCGTTTTTTTCTATTCTGCATCACCCTATCATAAAGCAGCCTGGACAGGCATTAAAACCAAGAATTATACCATTGATATTCCCATGTCTCTGGGGATAATCGTCATGTTCATCCGAAGTACTGTGGATATTGTTTTTGATTTAGGTCCTGGTTTTTTTGACAGTATGACCATGTTGGTCTTCTTTATGTTGTTGGGAAAATTGTTTCAACAACGCACCTATAATTTCTTGTCTTTCGAACGCGACTACAAATCGTATTTTCCCATTGCCATTACGAAATTGACAAAAGAAGGAGTGGAAGAACCGATTCAAGTGTACGAAGTAGAAGCAGGGGATCGCTTGTTAGTTCGCAATCAAGAATTACTGCCTGTGGATGCTATTCTTCTATCGGAACGCGCGTTTATCGACTATAGTTTTGTGACAGGAGAGGCTATTCCTGTAGAGAAGAAATCGGGAGATAAGCTCTTTGCTGGTGGAAAGCAAATGGGAGAAGCGGTGGAGGTAGAGGCAATTAATAAAGTGTCTCAAAGTTATTTAACTCAATTGTGGAGCAATGAGGTGTTTCAAAAACGTGTAAACATCAAGTATAAGACCATCACAGATACAGTCAGTCATTATTTTACGCCTGCCCTGTTAACCATTGCAACCTTAGCTTTTTTAGGATGGGTTTTCGTTGATGTCAACAGTGCATTTAATGTAGTTACCGCAATTTTGATTGTTGCCTGTCCTTGTGCATTAGCCTTAACGGCTCCTTTTACTTTAGGAAATGCTATTCGCATCTTAGGGCGCAAGAAATTCTTCTTGAAAAACGTGACTGTGGTGGAGCAGATGGCCAAAGTAGATACGTTAGTTTTTGATAAAACGGGAACTATTACAACCAATGCGCAATCGACCATTCAATACGAAGGAACGGAGCTTACTAAAGAGCAACAAGGGGCTATTAAAAATATTGTACGCGCTTCGAATCATCCATTAAGTCGAAAATTATACGCCTTTTTACAGACGAAAGTTGTAAGTAAACCCACGCAGTTTGATGAAATAGCAGGGAAGGGAATTGTAGGTACCATTGATGATCACGTCTATAGAATTGGTGCTGCAGCTTTAGTAGGGGCAGCGGGAACAGAACGTCTAAATGAAACTACAGTGCACATTGCAATTGATGAGCAGTATTATGGGAAGTTTGTCTTTGAAAATCACTATCGTCCAGGATTGGAAAACTTGTTTCAGGCGTTGAGCAAACACCAGTATAAGTTGAGCATTCTCTCTGGAGATAATGAAGGAGAAAAAGCCTACTTGCAGTCCGTCCTACCAAAAGAAACAGCCTTGGCATTTAATCAAAAACCCGAGGAAAAATTGGCCTATGTCAAACGTTTACAAGATAAAGGAGGGAATGTGATGATGATTGGCGATGGTCTGAATGATGCCGGAGCTTTGGCACAAAGTAATGTGGGGGTATCGGTATCGGAAAACGTCAATGTTTTTACGCCAGCGAGTGATGCCATCTTAGATGCGAGTGTTTTTGATCAGCTTTTAGGGTACTTGCAGTTTTCTAAAAAATCTGTTAAGATAATCAAACTCAGCTATATACTTGCTTTGACGTATAATGTAATTGGAATTACAGTTTCGATTATGAATTTGATGTCGCCTTTGCTAGCTGCTATCTTGATGCCAATCAGTACGTTTACAATTATTAGCTTCGTTACTATATTGACAAATTATTATGGAAAAAGGATAAAATAAAAAAACTAATTATTAGGTTTTTGGTGATATTTATCATATTTTTAGGTAAAATATATTGTTAACTTTGTTTTAATAATAATAAGGTATGAGTGTTATATATTTCTTAATTAGCATCAGTGTTTTCGTGGCAGGGATTTTTCTCTACATTTTCATTCGATCCGTAAAGAGTGGTCAGTTTGACGATGCTTATACGCCTTCTGTACGCATGTTGTTCGATGATGAGCTGAAGAAAACGGAACCCAAAGAAGGGAAAAAAGACAAAAAAATTAATCAAAAAGAAAATCAAATATAAACAACTATGGAAGTGCAACAATTTTATTATGACAACAAAATTGTAAAGAAATTCCTTTACGCTTCGATTTTTTTCGGGGCTATTGGTATGCTTGTAGGATTACTATTAGCGGTGATGTTTATATTTCCTAACTTAACGGATGGAATCCCTTGGTTAAGTTATGGAAGACTACGTCCGCTACATACGAATGCAGTTATTTTTGCTTTCGTTGGAAATGCAATCTTTGCCGGTATTTACTATTCTTTACAGCGTTTGTGTAAGTCAAGAATGTACAGTGATGTTTTAAGTAACATTCACTTTTTTGGTTGGCAAGCCATTATTGCTGCTGCAGCAATTACCTTGCCTTTAGGTTTTACTACGTCAAAAGAGTACGCAGAGTTAGAATGGCCAATTGATATCGCGATTGCGGTGATATGGGTAACCTTCGGAATCAACATGATTATGACAATCATTAATCGTAGAGAGCGTCATATCTATGTAGCAATCTGGTTCTACTTAGCTACTTTTGTAACCGTAGCCGTATTACACATTTTTAACTCGTTGGAATTACCAGTTCATGGATTGAAATCATACTCTGTATATGCAGGGGTTCAAGATGCCCTGGTGCAATGGTGGTACGGACATAATGCCGTGGCCTTCTTCTTGACCACACCATTCTTAGGGTTGATGTATTACTTCTTGCCAAAAGCGGCAAATAGACCGGTGTATTCATATCGTCTTTCTATTATTCACTTCTGGTCATTAATTTTCTTATATATCTGGGCTGGACCGCACCACTTGTTGTATTCAGCTTTACCAGAATGGGCACAAAACTTAGGGGTAGTATTCTCTGTGATGTTGATTGCTCCATCTTGGGGAGGTATGATTAATGGACTATTAACCCTACGTGGAGTTTGGGATAAAGTAAGAGTAGATCCTGTGTTGAAATTCTTCGTAGTAGGGATCACTGGATACGGAATGGCTACGTTTGAAGGGCCTATGTTGTCCCTGAAAAACGTAAACGCAATTGCCCACTATACGGACTGGATCGTAGCTCACGTACACGTTGGAGCTTTAGCTTGGAATGGTTTCATGACCTTCGGTATGGTGTACTGGTTAATCCCAAGAATGACAAAAACGGAATTGTACTCTAGAGCCTTAGCAAACTTCCACTTCTGGATTGGAACCTTAGGTATTATTTTGTATACTATTCCTTTATATGTAGCTGGATTCTCTCAACACTTAATGTGGAAAGACTTCGATCCATCTGGAACGCTAAAATACGGGAACTTCCTTGAAACAGTAACAGCGATTATGCCGATGTACGTGATGCGTGCTATTGGTGGTTCGTTCTACTTAATTGGATTATTTGTATTGATTTACTTGGTATACAAAACCGTACGTGTTGGTAAACCAGTAGAAGATGAGCTAGCAGAAGCACCAGAATTAAAAAGAATCTCTGCTTCTCGTTTAAAAGGAGAAGCTTGGCATACTTGGTTGGAAAGAAGACCTATCCAATTTACAATTCTTACAACAGTAGCAATCTTAATTGGTGGTATTGTACAGATTGTACCTACAATCTTCGTAAAATCCAATATTCCAACTATCGCAAGTGTGAAACCGTATACGCCATTGGAGTTAGAGGGACGTGACTTATATATCCGTGAAGGATGTGTGGGCTGTCACTCGCAAATGATTCGTCCTTTCCGTTCTGAAGTGGAACGTTACGGAGAGTATTCTAAATCAGGAGAGTATGTATATGACCACCCGTTCTTATGGGGTTCTAAACGAACAGGACCAGATGTAATGCGTGTGGGACAGAAATATTCAGATATCTGGCATTTCAACCATATGTATAATCCACAATCAACTTCTCCAGGGTCTATTATGCCAGGATACAAATGGTTGTTCGATAATAAACAAGCGGATTTCTCACACATTGAAAAGAAAATGCGTGTCATGAGAACGCTAGGGGTTCCTTATACAGATGAAGATATTGCCAATGCAAGACAGTCCATGAAGGAACAAGGGGAACAAATTGCTTTAAATTTCCAAACAGATCCGGATTATAAAGATTCATATTTAGCAAGCGAAAAAGCGGCGAAAGAAAATGGACAGGAGTTCGTTCCAATGAGCGAACGTGAGATTGTTGCTATGGTTGCTTACTTACAACGTTTAGGGACAGACATCAAAAATAGAGTTGAGGAATAATAAAAAAGAGAAAGCATTATGTTGAAATTTATTAAACATACAATGGAAACAATAGGAGGGATTGAGATTTATCCAATTATATCCCTACTAATATTCTTTACCTTTTTTGTAGGCTTGTTTGTATGGGTATTTACCTATAAAAAAGAAACAATTGAAGAATTGAGCAATATGCCGTTTCTAGATGATGAAAAGCAGAATGTTGATCCTAATTCAGAAAAATTATGAAAAAGTATTTTCCAGTATATGTAAGAGTTCCATTACTATTCTTGCTATTTTATGTACTAGTAGAATGGGTAGCAGGCGGAACAGCACAAAGACCTGCTTTTGTTGATCATCCTGCGGTGCTTATTTTGTTGGGCTTGTTTTTATTCGCTTTAATCGCAGTAGAAATAGTAGCTTCTGCAACAAACAGAGTACTGAGACGCTTGATGACACCAGAAGAAATTGCGGCGAAAGAAAAAGAAGACAACCTTTCGTTTGCAGATCGTCCATGGGTGAAAAAATTGATGCAAAAAATGACGCGTACTACATCTGTAAGTGATGAAGGTGAGTTGTTAATGGATCATGACTATGACGGAATTAAAGAGTTAGATAATGAATTGCCACCTTGGTGGGTGGGCTTATTCTACATCACTGTAATATTCTCTGTTGTTTACTTATTGAGATTCCACGTATTTGGAGGCGACAACCAAATTGTAGAATACGAAAAGTCAGTGGCATTAGCCAAAGAACAAATTGAAGAGTATAGAAAAACTGCTGCAGACTTAATTTCTGCAGATGAAGCACAATACTTAAGTGATGAAAGCTCGTTAGCTGCTGGTAAGAAGATTTTCGACATGAACTGTGTAGCTTGTCACCAAGCAGACGGTGGTGGAGGAATCGGGCCAAACTTAACGGATGATCATTGGATTTTAGGTGGTGGAATGAAAAATATTTTCCATACAATTTCAGAAGGGGGAAGACCTGGAAAAGGAATGGTGGATTGGAAAAAAACATTAAAACCATCGGAAATTGAAAAAGTAGCTTCTTATATTATCTCATTAAATGGTACCACTCCAGCAAGTCCGAAAGAGGCAGAAGGAGATATCATTTGGTCAAAAGCAGAATTAGAAGGAGCAGCAGAAACTGAAGCAACGGAAGAGGCCGCACCAACAGAAGAAGCTTCTACTGCTGAGGTAGCAGACGTAAGTCAAGAGTAACGACTTGACCTAAAACAAAAAAAACTAATAAACACATAAAAAAGGAGTTGAGTGAGTATTTTACATGCTCAACTCCTTTTTATAAAAAACACATAAGGCTATGGAAAATGGAAATAATGAGAGTTTTAGAGACTCGATAAGTACCATTGACAAAGATGGAAAAAGGGCGTGGATTTATCCGAAAAAACCATCCGGGCCATTTTACAACAAAAGAAAAATCGTCAGCTATTTATTACTGGCTTTCTTGATAGCTGCACCTTTTATTAAAATCAACGGAAACCAATTGTTGCTGTTTAATGTGATTGATCGCAAGTTCAATATCTTTGGTTTTCCCTTTTGGCCACAAGACTTCTATCTAGTCGTAATTTCAATGATTATCGGTGTTGTTTTTGTAACCTTATTTACGGTTTCTTTTGGTCGTATCTTCTGTGGTTGGATATGTCCGCAGACTATTTTTATGGAAATGGTTTTCAGGCGTATCGAATACTGGATCGACGGGGATAGAGGAGCGCAAATGAGATTAGATAAACAACCTTGGAATTCAGAAAAAATACGAAAAAGACTTTTGAAGTGGGTTATTTTCTTCCTCATCTCGTTTATTATCGCTAACGTGTTCTTATCTTATATAATCGGAAGTGACGCAGTACTGCTGATGGTAGAAGATGGACCATTTGCCCATATGGGGAACTTTATTGGACTAATTATCTTTACAGGAGCGTTCTATTTCGTTTTTACCTGGTTTAGAGAACAAGTATGTGTGATTGCTTGTCCATATGGACGTTTGCAAGGAGTTTTACTCGATAATAAATCGATTATTGTAGCCTATGATCACGTACGTGGTGAACGAACAAATGGAAGAGGAAAGTTCAAAAAAGGCGTAGATAGAGAAGCAGAAGGAATTGGAGACTGTATTGACTGTAAGCAATGTGTGAATGTATGTCCAACGGGAATTGACATCCGAAATGGAACGCAGCTGGAATGTGTGAACTGTACCGCTTGTATTGATGAATGTGATTTCGTCATGGAAAAAGCAGGTTTACCTAAAGGGTTAATCCGCTATGCTTCAGAGGAGGAAATTGTAGAGAATAAACCGTATTCTTTTACGCCGCGTCAAAGAGGATACACTGTTGTGTTATCTGTTTTAGTGGCTGTACTCATCGGGCTCCTATTCCTGAGAACAGACGTAGAAGCAAGGGTACTACGTGTAGCGGGTAAAACGTTTGAACACAAAGGAGCGAATATCTCCAATGTGTATACGTTTAAGATTATGAACAAAACGATGAAAGATTATGATCACTTGACTTTTAAGGTGAAAAATCCACAAAGTGCAGCAGTGAAATTAGTCGGTAAAGACGTCATCGAAGTGAAAAAAGAAGATTATAGCGAAGGGGTATTGTTTATCGAGATTCCACAAAAAGACCTCGATGGATACAGTACAAAAGTAACCATTGAAGTGTATGACGGCGATCGTCTTATTCAAACGACGAAAACCAACTTTTTAGGCCCGCGCTTATTGAATTAAAAATTAAAAAACAGTTAGGTATGAAGTTTAATTTTGGTACGGGAATTGTAATAGCTATTGGCTTATTTATGATTTTCATTTTACAATATGTCATTCGTGTACAAATTGATGCGAAATATGACAATCAACTGGTAACAGAAAATTATTACCAGCAAGAGGTTGAGGTGGATTCACGTCGTGAGAGAGAAATGGAAGCACTGAAACTAAAAGAACAAGTTACAATATATAGTACATCTGAAGGAATTAAAATTACATTTCCTGAAAGTTTTGACTATAATGACATACATGGAAAAATATTCCTATACAGACCGTCTAACCAGCAATTAGACTTTGATACTCTCATATCATTGTCTTCTTCCAATTTGCTCATACCTAACACAAATCTGGTAGACGGTCGTTGGGATATTGTGGTGGAATGGAACTATAAGGATGTATCGTATCGCAACGTAAAAAAATTAACGATAAAATAAGGAAGCTTTGATTTCGGCACTCATTTTTGGCTTAGTCAGCAGTCTGCATTGTATTGGTATGTGTGGACCTATCGCCCTGATGTTGCCCATTAGCCAGCATAATCAAGCAGTAAAAATTAGGCAGATGTTCACCTATCATATAGGGAGAATAGCTGCCTATTCTTTATTAGGGGTTGTTTTTGGCTTATTTGGTAAAGGCTTGTTTTTAGCAGGGTTTCAGCAACAGTTATCCATCGTTGTGGGTATTATTATGATTGTTTTGGCGCTTATTCCTGCCAATCGAATCGGTAATTTTAATCTGATGAAACCGCTGTATCGATTTGTCAACTGGATAAAAGCGTCTTTGGGAAAACAATTTAAAAAAAAGTCACCCAAAGCCTTGTTCTTAATCGGTTTCTTTAATGGTTTCTTACCTTGCGGAATGGTTTATGTCGCTTTATTTGGTGCCTTGGCTACGCAAGATGTATTGCTAGGGATGGCCTATATGGCTTTGTTTGGACTAGGTACGATCCCCTTGATGAGTCTGGTCATTTATTTTAAAAATTTATTCTCCGATTCATTTAGAAGAGGAATTATGAAATACTATCCTGTTGTTATTGTGGTAATTGGAATGTTATTTATCATTAGAGGCCTAGGGTTAAATATCCCTTTCCTATCCCCAGATACGTTAAATCTGTTTGTCCGCGGAGAAGCAATGTGTTAAATAAAACTTAATTATGTGACTTTTGTCATCAGTACCTGTCTTAAGAGTACAACAGCAGCAAATACAACTTTATTTGCTATGAAAAAGAGTAGGAACTGTTGTTGGATTGCTATAGAAAAAGTCAAAAAAAAGGAAAGCCATGGCTTTCCTTTTTTTTATTGGGAACGATTAAAGGAAGTAATTCAAAGTAAATACTGCTGATTAAATCAAAAATTCCCCTGTTTTACCCTAAAAAAACCTTTTTGAATGGCAAAAAATGAATACTATATGTTCATAATTTCGTGTTTATAGTTGATTATCATAAAATTTTGAATTATTTATTTGTTTTATTATGGTTTTTGCTGTTAATGTTTTGATTTTAAGCTATGTTGTTCTTTATTAAATTAATTTTTTATTTGATATTTAATAAAATAAATGATTAAAAGGTGTGTAGGGGGCGGGATATTTGGAGGATTAGTAAAAGTTAGATGTTGTTTTTTAGATTAGGTAATAATTCATAAATTCACGTAAGAAAAAAATATAAAATTTGTTGTTTATGAAAGCAAAAGTACAGTATAACGATTTTAAAGGTACTGTAGCTGCAGACATATCAGATATGATTGCAGTTAACAAAGGTAATTACATCAGTAGTATTGGGGAGTACTTCGGTGTAGATCAGGAGCGTTTTAGAGTTGTCGGCGTATCGCTACAAGGAATTCAAAATTTTGAATTGACCATGCTTTGTGTGGACAAGGAAAAAAGTACTCCGTTTAAAGATCATTTAGTGAAAATGCAATTTGATCTTGATGCAGAAGGGCAAAAGCAAATGTTAGGTTTGTTGTTTAAACGATTGAATGTCGTGCTTTTCGATTCAGGAGAAGAAGAGTATGAACACGACAATTATGATGAAGTAGTAAATTATGCGGATCATCATCGTAAAGAATATTTGGATTAATAATGTAATTAATTGTAACAAATAAAAAAGGTTCTTGTTTAACTACAAGAACTTTTTTTTTGGCATTAAGTTGGTGGTTCAAAAAAGGCAGGAGATGATTCATAAACCTCGCGTATTTCACGAAAATGCCTAGTAATTATCTTGGCGCCAAATGGCTACATCAGCCATGATTTTTTCAGTGTCAGCGTGTAGTTCGTCTAAGTAGTTAGCCGTATAGAGTGTGTAGGTAACTTTGTCTAAACGAAGCTTTACTTTAGTTTTGTTGATGACTCTTACGGTAATTTGTCCCGATGAATCTACAAATAATTGTTGTCTTTTTGAGTTTTGATCTTCCTCTAAAGTTAGGAAAATAGGAGGTTGTACCCCATTTAACTTCGTGTCTTGTTGATAAACTAAAGTAGCTTTACCATCTTTATAGGTAAAGTAATAGTTTTTGAACATAAAGGTTTTTGCTGCAAAAACTTTGGTTTTATTTTTATCTAATGTGTAAGGTGAAGAAACTATCGTTTCAGTTGTTTGACAGCTCTGTACAAGAGGTGTCAAAGCAAGTACGGTAAGAAGAAATAGTTTTTTCATAAGGTTAATTGGTGTAATTCAATAAGACCAAAATAGAATAATAATTCAATAAAACAAAATATTATTTACATAAAATTTGTTTTTGATTCATTTTTTGTTAGAAAGTAAAGGGTTTTGAAGCGAAATGCTTGCTGAATATGCATAAACTTCTTTTTTAGCATAATGATATATATCAGGCTTTATGAAAAAAAGAAGGTGTAATTTAATACTACAAATTAAAGTAGTGTGAATTATGAGTAAAAAAGTTATTTTATTTGCTGTTTTATTAATGTTTATTGGGTGTAAAAAAGATAAATCCAAAGCGTTTGAATTTGTACAGAAGGGAAATTCGGAATTGCTAACGCAGGCACAAACCTTTTTTCAACCTATTTCGTCCGTAGAGCTTCCTGCTTTAGACTCGGCGAAAGTAGCCTTAGGGAAGTACCTGTATTTTGATACGCGTTTGTCGAAAGAAGGAAATATCAGTTGTAATTCTTGTCACAACCTGAATACTTATGGGGTAGATAATCTTGCTTTTTCTCCTGGAGATGACGGTTCCTTAGGAGGACGTAATTCGCCAACGGTTTTTCACGCTGCCTTGCACAGCATGCAGTTTTGGGATGGTCGAGCCAAGGATGTGGAAGAGCAGGCTGGAGGGCCAATTCTGAATCCTGTCGAACACAACATCAAAGATGAAAAAGAATTAGAAGTGCGATTGCGCCAGGTAGAGCTGTATAAAGAAATGTTTGCAGCTGTTTATCAAACAGACAAACAGCCGATTACGTTTAAAAACATCACCAATGCTATCGGAGCTTTTGAACGCACCCTCATGCCTGCGAGTCGATTCGATGCGTATTTAGAAGGAGATCGCGCAGTATTAACTGAACAAGAACAACGAGGACTTGAGGCCTTTATGACCGTAGGGTGTACTACTTGCCACAGCGGCGTAGCCTTAGGAGGACAAATGTTTCAAAAATTCGGACTCTATGGTGATTATTGGAGAGAAACTAAATCGGATAAAGTCGATAAAGGGTTAGCAGATCTAAGTAAAAAAGAAGCGGAAAACTACTTTTTTAAAGTACCAGGATTGCGAAATATAGCCCATACAGGACCGTATTTTCACGATGGTTCAGTCAAAGATCTCAAAGAAGCGGTTCGAATTATGGCTAGTTTACAAACGAATATCACATTAAGCCAAGAACAAATAGATGATATTACCGTGTTTTTAGGAAGCTTATCCGGCGATATTCCAGACGAAGTGAAAAAGTCCCCCTTTCAATAGTAATGCACGAGTAGTGTTTAGTAAAAGTTGGTTGCAAAGGCTGTTCTATGGTTGAACAGCTTTTGTTTTTTTGTGATGAAGTTCTCTATTTGTGCGGGTTAGACCTGCTTCGTAAAGGCGAATTGAAACTAAACCCAGGGATTTGTATTGGCTAAGCTTTTACATTTCTTATATTTGTAGGGATATAAACTAAGAGATATGGAGTTGAAATTACATAGACCGATTTGTTTTTTTGATTTAGAAACAACAGGTGTGGATGTTGCAAGAGATAGAATCGTGGAAATAGCAGTCTTAAAAGTTTTTCCTAACGGAAACAAAGAAAGCAAAACCTGGTTGGTCAATCCAGAACGACCAATTCCTGAAGCGTCTACTAAAATTCACGGTATTACGGATGAAAAGGTAGCCAATGAGCCTACATTTAAAGAATTAGCTCCCTTGGTATATCAAATGATAAAGGATGCTGATTTGGCTGGATTTAATTCGGACCGATTTGATATCCCTTTACTAGCAGAAGAATTGTTGCGTGCAGGAGTTGATTTTGACTTGGGAAACCGCGTGACGGTGGATATTCAAACCATCTTTCACAAAAAAGAAGAGCGTACCCTAAGTGCAGCCTATAAATTCTACTGTAATCAAAGTTTAGAAAATGCACATTCAGCTGCAGCAGATACGCATGCGACGTACGAAATACTCAAAGCACAGCTAGACCGCTATGAAGACCTAGAAAATGATATGCGTTTGTTGTCTGAATTTACAACGAGAAAGAAAAGCGTTGATTTTGCAGGTTTTATTGCCTTAAATGAAGAAGGTCAAGAGGTCTTTACCTTTGGGAAACACAAAGGAGTCTTGGTGGATGTGGTGCTGGAAAATGAACCTGGATACTATGGATGGATTCAAAATGCAGATTTTCCCTTGTACACCAAAAAGGTGTTGACTGCCATTAAATTGAGAAAACTCAACAACAAACTTTAAAAGAAAACAAAATGAAAATTATCTGTGTAGGAAGAAATTATGTCGATCATATCGCTGAGTTAAATAATGAACGACCTGAGGCTCCCGTGTTGTTTATCAAACCAGACACAGCTTTGTTGAGCAAGGAATTTCCATTTGTTATTCCAGATTTTTCTCAAGATATTCATTACGAGGCGGAAGTAGTGGTGAAAATCAATAAAGTAGGGAAGTATATTGAACCAAAATTTGCTCATAAGTACTACGATCAACTCTCAATAGGGATTGATTTTACTGCGCGTGACTTGCAAAGTAAATTGAAAGAAAAAGGGCTACCTTGGGAAAAAGCGAAAGCTTTTGATAATTCCGCTTTTGTCGGTGATTTTTTGCCTAAAACGACAGTTGCGTCGATGGAAGAAATTTCATTTTCCTTAATGCAAAATGGCAGTGTGGTACAACAAGCGACAACGGCTCAAATGATTTGGAAAGTGGACGAATTAATTGCGGAAATTTCCAAGTATTTTACACTAAAAACAGGTGATTTGATCTTTACGGGTACACCTGCGGGTGTTGGGAAAGTGAATCCCGGAGATCTTTTAACAGGATTTTTTGGAGAAGAGAAAGTATTTGATTTAATAGTAAAATAACGGACTATGGCTCTTTTTTATGATGTGCGATCGTTATATGCTAAGCATAATAACCAGGAAGAACGCGTAGTAGAAGAATTGGTGTATTATGTACAACAAATGACAAAGCGATTGGATAAGATGAAAAAACACATCAATGCCAAGAACTATGAGAAACTTCAGAAACACATAACTACACTTCAACCTTTAGTCGAGGCTTTGGGGATGGATCAAGCGGTGGAAGAATTGGCAACAATACAAGCATGGATCGAGCAAAAAGGAAAGGTTAAAGAAATTAAAGAGGTCTATAAATTACTGCGAAAACACCTTCGATCGGCAGTGAAAGAAATTACCAAAGACTATCATATCGTTGTACAATGAAAGCAAGTATCCTAACTATAGGCGATGAGATTCTAATTGGACAAATCGCCGATACCAATTCCCATTATTTAGCGGATTATCTGGATAAATTGGGATTTGAAGTGACGGAGATGATGTCGATTTCCGACGGAGAAAGTGCCATAAGAGAGGCAATGGACCGACAGTTGAGTCGCGTAGATTTGGTGATTTTAACAGGAGGGTTAGGCCCCACTAAAGACGATTTGACCAAACAGGTTTTTTGCGATTTCTTTGACGATGTTTTAGTTGAAGATGCAACTGTCTTTAATCATGTCAAGCAGTTCATAGAAGGCCATTTTAAGCGCCCAATTTCTGATATTAACCGAAGACAAGCCTTAGTGCCCTCAAAAGCTACGGTATTGTTTAATGCCTTGGGGACTGCTCCTGGAATGATGATGAAAAAAGGCAACACACAGTATGTGTCTCTGCCTGGGGTTCCTTTTGAAATGAAGGGGATTGTGGAAAAAGAGCTAACACCCGTACTTAAAGAACAATTTACGTTGCGATTTAATGTACACCAAACGATTGTAGTGTATGGAATTGGAGAAAGCCTTTTAGCAGAATACTTGAGCGATTGGGAGGATACTTTGCCTGAGTCCATTCAATTGGCCTATTTGCCAAGTCGAGGTAGGGTGCGTTTGCGTTTGTCATCCTCGGGAGAAAATAAGAAAGAAATCGAAGCGAATTTAGCGACTTATATTGAGCGAATTCCAGCAGAGGTCAAAGAACACATCCGTGCTTATAGTGATTTGAGTCGGTCGGATGTGGTGATTGAACAATTGAAAACAGCTGGGCAAACCCTGGCTTGTGCAGAAAGTTGTACAGGGGGACGCTTAGCCGTGTTGTTTAGTGAAAAAGAAGGCGCTTCTGCTTTTTTTAAAGGAGGAGTGGTTACGTATGCAACTCAATCGAAGATTGACCTGCTAGGGGTTAGCAAAGAGACCATTGAGCAATATAGCGTAGTGAGCGAGCAAGTTGCTTGTGAAATGGCTGAACAAGCCCACCATAAATTTAAAGCGGATATTGCTGTGTCGACAACAGGAAATGCAGGGCCTACCAAAGGAGATTCTGAGGCAGCAGTTGGTACTGTTTATGTAGGGATTGCCTCGAAACACGGCACCTTTGCAGTAAAGTGTGAATTAGGACAACCAAGGGAACAAGTCATCGAACGTACAATTAGTAGGGCTTTAGAGTTGGTTTATAACGAAATATTAAAAAAATAGTCGAAAGATTTTGTTTAATAAAATTCTTTTTCTTTACTTTGCACCCTGATTTTGAATATTGAAATAAAAGATTAGATATAATGTCAAGAGTTTGTGAAATTACCGGAAAGAGAGCGATGGTTGGAAACAACGTCTCTCACGCGATGAATAAAACTAAAAGAAAGTTTTCTGTAAACTTAATTAAAAAACGTTTTTACATTGCTGAAGAAGACAGATGGGTAACATTAAAATTGTCTACCACTGCATTGAAAACAATTAATAAGAAAGGGATTACTGCTGTTTTGAAAGAAGCAAGAGTAAAAGGATTAGTAAAATAATTCGCACCATAAAAAACAAGGAAAACGATGGCAAAGAAAGGTAATAGAATCCAAGTAATCTTAGAGTGTACTGAACATAAAGCATCTGGTTTACCAGGTACTTCAAGATACATCACAACTAAGAACAAGAAAAACACACCTGATAGATTGGAAATTAAAAAATTCAACCCTATCATGAAAAAAGTAACAATTCATAAAGAAATTAAATAATTAAGTCATGGCAAAGAAAACCGTAGCTACTTTAAGAACATCTTCTAAGAAGTTGACTAAAGCAATTAAAATGGTTAGATCTCCAAAGACAGGTGCTTACACATTTGTTGAGTCTGTTATGGCTCCTGATTTTGTAGATGAATTCTTGAGTAAAAAGTAATTTACCATTAAATATCTTGAAAAAAAGCTGCCTGATTCAGGTAGCTTTTTTCATTTTTATATGGTTTTGTTATAGCACCCACTATAAGATGATATACTTTTATTCTTTATATTTGTACAAACTAATAGGAACGTTATGAGTTTTTTTAAAAGAATATTTTCTTCCGAAAAAAAGGAAACTTTAGATAAAGGTTTAGAGAAATCCAAAACATCTTTTTTCTCAAAATTAACCAAAGCAGTAGCAGGAAAATCGAAGGTGGATGATGATGTTTTAGATAATCTAGAAGAGGTTTTAGTTACTTCTGATGTTGGAGTAAATACGACATTAAAGATTATTGATCGCATTGAAGCTAGAGTTACACGTGACAAATACGTTGGAACGGAAGAGTTGAACCAAATTCTGAGAGAGGAAATCGCAGGATTGCTATCTGAAACAGCATTAGGTGAATCAACGGAATTTGAAATTCCAAAAGATAAAAAACCCTATGTGATTATGGTCGTTGGAGTAAATGGTGCTGGAAAGACCACAACGATTGGGAAATTAGCCTATCAGTTTAAAAAAGCAGGGTTAAACGTGGTTTTAGGTGCTGCGGATACCTTTAGAGCTGCTGCGATTGATCAGTTGCAAGTATGGGCGGATCGCGTTGGTGTGCCTATTGTTCGTCAGCAAATGGGTAGTGATCCTGCGTCTGTTGCGTTTGATACGCTACAATCCGCGGTAACTCAAGGTGCGGATGTTGTAATTATTGATACAGCGGGTCGTTTACACAATAAAGTGAATTTGATGAATGAGCTATCGAAAGTGAAACGCGTGATGCAAAAAGTAATTGCCGATGCGCCTCATGATGTAATGTTAGTACTCGATGGATCAACAGGTCAAAATGCCTTTGAACAAGCCAAACAGTTCACTGCTGCAACAGAGGTTACTTCATTAGCTGTTACTAAATTGGATGGAACGGCTAAAGGAGGAGTAGTAATCGGAATCTCGGATGAATTTAGAATTCCGGTGCGTTACATTGGTGTGGGAGAAGGAATCGAAGATTTACAAGTGTTCAACAAATACGAATTCGTAGATTCGTTTTTTAAATAGCCTATAGGATGCGTAAGTTACAAGTATTGTTTAGTGTAATGCTCGTGATGGTTCTACAAGCCTGTCAATCCAAAGCAGATGTAGAAGCCGTACAAAAACATATCACTGGGTATTGGGAAATCGAAAAAGCGCAATTACCTGACGGAACTGAAAAAGATTATACCATTAATTCAACCATCGATTATTTGGAGTGGAAAGGGAACCAAACGGGAGTTCGCTTTAAAGTGGTGCCACAGTTCAATGGTGAATTTCTTACCAATGATAGCCCAGAAGCTTTTTCGATGAAAGAAAAAGAAGGGGCGGTTTGGTTGGAGTATAAAACAGATTTTGCCACTTGGGAAGAGCGTGTAATCTCCATAAGCGAAGAGCATATGGTGATGGAAAATGAAAATCAAATCAAATACTTTTACAAAAGAGCACATCCCATTCAAATTAAAGAGTAATCGTGAATAAAAACAATCCGTATAATCGAAATAAAATCAGCCCTCGAACGAGAGAGAGTAAGGGGATATCTGACTTGTTACAGCTGTTTAGAACGGAAAACAACTTAGATCAAGGATTGAATGAGTTTGATGTTTACGAGGCTTGGAAAACCGTATTAGGCCCCGGTATTGCTTCTTATACGATGGATATTGCGTTTAGACGGCAGGTTCTCTATGTTAAGCTTTCGTCTTCTATTGTGCGTGATGAATTGAGCTATGGTAAAGAAAAAATTGTAAAAATGCTCAATGAGGAACTTAAACGAGGATTGATTACAGATCTTATTCTACGATAACTAGTATACAAAACGACCGCATACAACTGCGGTCGCTTTTTTTAGTATAATAAAAGACTTTTTTGTCTTTTATTAAAAAAGAATAGCTATATTTGTATGGTAGAACAACATAGCTAGAGGAGGTTTATAGTTAAATAGATTGCAAACAGTAGAACGGAGGTTCATTTTACAAAAATAAAAGACAAATATATCTTCTAATAGTTTAAAAAAAAGCAAAGTGATGAAAAATAGAACAATAGGCTCATTCGTAGCCGAAGATTTTAGAACAGCAGCTATATTCAATAAATATGGTATTGATTTTTGTTGCAAAGGAGGTCGTACCTTAGAAGAAGTGTGTGACAAAAAAGAAATAGATGCCTTAGTTTTACTGGGTGAACTGGAACGTTTAGTAAGTCAACAAGCAGAAAACACGATTGATTTTAGACAGTGGCCGTTAGATTTATTAGCCGATTACATCGAAAAAACGCATCATCGCTATGTAGAAGAAAAGATTCCAGTGCTCTTACAGTTTTTAAATAAGCTAAGTAAGGTTTACGGAGACAGGCATCCAGAACTGCATGAAATTAATGAATTGTTTAATGGGTGTGCGCAGGAACTAAGTCAACATTTGAAAAAAGAAGAATTAGTATTATTCCCTTTTGTACGTAAAATGGTGAACGCAACAATAACAGGACAGTCTGTAGAAGCTCCTCATTTTGGAACGGTTGAAAATCCTGTTGCAATGATGATGCATGAACATGATGGGGAGGGCGAACGATTCCGAAAAATTGCAGCTTTATCGAATCAATATACACCACCAGCGGATGCGTGTAATACCTATAAAGTAACTTTTGCGATGTTAAAAGAATTTGAGGAAGATTTGCACAAACACATTCACTTAGAAAATAATATTCTGTTTCCCAATGCCATCGTATTAGAACAAAAATTGAACTAATCTACATAGAACTAATCTAGTGTCTCGCTAAAAAAGGGGAGACACTTTCTTGTTTAAAAAAGGAAAATAAATGCGTATTGTAAGAAAGAGGGTTAAGATGTAAAACGTCAATTATGAGTGAAATCCATATTTTAGTACTACTTCATTTAATGGGAGCCGCCATTTGGGTTGGGGGACATATCATCTTGAGTGTTGTTCTATTGCCTCAAGTTTGGAGAGAAAAGGCAGTCTATAAGCTGTTAGATTTTGAAAGAAGGTACGAATGGGTGGGTATGCCTGCCTTGGGAGTACTGTTGGTAACGGGGGTGCGTATGGCTTATTTATATCAAGTAACATTGACAATGTGGTTTACTTTTCAAAGCCCTATAGAACGTGTGATTTCACTCAAATTAATTTGCTTAATTGCAATTGTATTATTCGCGCTAAGTGCCCAGTTTTATGTTCTTCCTCGTCTAAAGAAGGATAGTTCGAAACTTCCTTTGATGATTTTTCATATTCTATCTGTGACAGCAATCAGTATATTGATGCTCGTTTTAGGAAGTTTTGTACGCTATGGGGGAATACACTGAAATAGACGTAAAGTACATCCTAAAAAATATTGTTTATTGTATATCCCTTTCTAAGACATTGCTTAGTTAGCAGTTCAAAAGAAACTTAAATCGTAAAATTCTGATCAATTTGCTTCAAGATAATTTCAGCCAATAGTTTTTTGGCTCGCATAATTTTAATCTTGACATTATTCAGGGGTTCATTGAGAATGCTTGCAATTTCATTATAGGAAAGTTCTTGAAAAAATCGCAACTCAATGACTTCTTGGTAGTGCGGTTTGAGTAATCGGATGTAGTTTTTGAAGATTTCTAAATTTTGTTCGCGAATTAATTCTTCTTCAATCGTATCAGAGTCATCTACAATATTGTTGTATTGTTGTGCTTCATCTGTAATATCAACAAAGTGTATATTCTTTCTTTTGCGAATCAAGTCAATATGCGTATTCTTTGCAATAGTAAGCAACCAAGTATTAAAAGCAAATTGACTATTATACGAGGCAATGCGGCTAAAAGCTTTAGAAAACGTTTCAATAGTAATATCCTCCGCATCTGTTTCATTACCCGTTTGCTTGAGTATGAAATAATATACTTCAGACCAATATTGATTTAATAGAGAAGTAAAAGCCGTTTGATCTCCTGTTTTAGCAGCTTCTATGGTTTGACTTGTTAAGCTTGTTTTCAAATTTTCTTACGTGTGATAAAATGTTTAAACGCAAAATAATGACCCGATAGTATGTGCGTAAACTCAAAAAAAGGAATCAACCACACCAAGTCTTTTTCATTGAAGTTTTTCAAAAGTTTTGCAAAGTAAAAGATAGTGATTATATATCGTAAAACAAATACTCCTAACACAATTTCCCATTGATACAAATGGAGCAACAGAATGGTTAGTACAAGATAAAAGGCTAAAATACTTAGATGGTATACTCTTAGTTTTAGTTGTTGAAAAAGCCCTAGTCGTTTAAAGAGTAAATCGTGTTTTTTTTGCAATTGAAAAGCAGAACGCCAGGTAACCTGTTGTTGCAGGGTATTCATGCTCTCTGGGGCAATTGTAATGGCTGTATTAGACTTGGTTCCAATATGTCGGATAAATTCTTGTTCTTCTCCTTGACTTATTTTCATCTCTTTGATAAAACCATTGACTTGGTAGAACAAGGTTTTTTTATACCCTTGATTGATGTTATTCCCGTACAAAGGTTTTCCTACTTCTATCCAGATGAAATTGTGAAGGGTTTTGAGAAACAGTTGAAAACGCGCGTATTTATTACTGAGGCTTTTTTTCTTTTTTGCTAAGGTAGTATGAGCAATTACCACTTGTTTTTTTGTTGTAAACAGGGCTGTCATGCTCGCAATCCAATAAGGCGAATCAGGAAGAGCTTTGGGTTCTGTAAATAAAAGATGGTCATAAACCGTTGTTTTAATTCCCAGAGTTAGAGCATATTTCTTATTGCCCCAAAAAGCTTCGTTGTTTTCGACATTCACTAATTTTGCCCATCGATGTTGAGCAACAAATTGCTCTATTATTTCCAAACTATCATCCTCAGAAGCATTGTTCACTAAGATTAATTCATAGGTATGGTACTCCTGTAAAAGCATGGCATTTAAGAATGCAGGAAGTTCGACTTCGTTGTCTTTGATATACACCACGACAGAAACCGGTAGTTGCTGTCCGGTTGATTTGCTCTTTAAGGAGCTGTTGAAGGCGATAGTACTGTATAAAACAACGTAATAAAGCGCATGGAATAACAAAATACCAATCAGTATGTAAAATAAGATGGTGAGCATGGTGTATGTACTAGTTTAAGCAAGGGGCAAAGGTATCAATAATCGCCTTTTTGTGCAACAGATCTAGAAGATATTCACTTCCGCTTCTAAGTGGATAGCGAAAATATTAAAAATCTCATTTTGAATGGTTTCAGCTAATTTTTTTAGTTCTATACCTTGAGCGTTTCCATAGTTGACTAAGACAAGAGCCTGTTTGCTGTGTACTCCTGCATCGCCAATGCGGTATCCTTTGTATCCACTAGTCTCAATTAGCCAACCCGCAGGAATCTTGATGTGTTCCTCATCAATAGTGTAGTAAGGGAGGGTTGGATATTTTTTTAGTAGTGTTTCAAACACCGCTTTGGATACAATCGGATTTTTAAAGAAACTACCACTGTTGCCCAATTCGGCTGGATTAGGTAATTTGCTACTGCGAATGGCAATCACTGCTCGGCTAATATCTTGAATAGTGGGAGTAACAACGCCCATGCGTTCTAATTCACTATTAATTACACCGTAATTGGTACGCAAGACGTGATTCTTTTTGGTTAGTCTATACACAACAGAAAGGATGATGTAACGATCTTTGGCTTCTTTTTTGAAGATGCTTTCTCTATAGCCAAATTGACAAGCTGCGTTAGAAAATTCTTCAATCGCGAGGGTATCAATATTCAAGGCCTTACAGCTGACCATTGTGTCTTTGATTTCTACACCATAAGCTCCGATATTTTGAACAGGTGTTGTGCCTACATGTCCAGGAATTAAGGATAGGTTTTCCAAGCCTCCGTAATCACGCGTTAACGTCCATTGTACAAAATCATGCCATACTTCGCTCGCTTGACTTTCCACCCAAACAAACGCTTCATCTTCTTTGATTATTTTAATGCCTTTGAAATCTAATTTAATAACCAACTGCTCAATATCTTGGGTCAACAACATATTGCTGCCTCCACTCAGAATAAAGTAAGGCTCATCAGGAAAGGTTTGGATCAGTTTTTTTAAGGCTGGAATAGCGTCCACCTGAGTAAAACGCTTAGCCTGCACATCAATACCAAAAGTGTTATAGGGTTTTAGCGAAATATTTTCTTGAATCATAGCGTATGAAATGAATGCGTTGTTTATTCTATAGTAAAGATCTTGAAATCTTGATTGATGGAATTTAAGAGTGATTCTGTTCGCTCTAAATGGGTATCTGTAATGAACATCTGCCCAAAGGTTTCCAAATTTACCAGTTCTAAAATTTGTCGTACTCGAAGTTCATCTAATTTATCAAAGATATCATCAAATAACAAAATTGGTGAGATGTTATGCTGTTTCTTTAAAAATTCAAATTGAGCTAATTTGAGTGCAATTAAAAATGATTTTTGTTGCCCTTGCGAGCCAAACTTCTTAATGGGACTTCCCTTGAGTAAAAATACGAGGTCGTCTTTGTGGATACCCACGGAGGTATATTGTAAGGCGCGGTCTTTTTGCAAGTTTTGATCAAAGAGCTCCTGCATGCTGTGGTGTTCCAATTGAGATTCATACACCAAATGTACTTCATCTTTGTCTCCTGTGATTAATTGGTGATAGTGGTTGAAAATAGGAATGAAGTCATGCAAAAAATCACGACGTGTTTCATAAATAGGTTGTGCCAAAGCGTTAATCTGATCATTGTAAATCTCTAGCGTATCGCGATCAAAGTAATTGTTACTCACAAAACTCTTTAATAGAGCATTGCGTTGGGTAATTAACTTTTGATGTTGAATGAGCAATTGCAAATAGTTGCTGTTCATTTGTGAAATAACGCTATCGAGAAATTTTCGTCTCGTTTCGCTTCCTTCAATGATTAAATCGCTATCTGAAGGAGAAATAATCACTAAGGGAATAAAACCAAAATGATCCGAGAAACGCTCATAGTTTTTGTTGTTGCGCTTGAGTATCTTTTTTTGTCCTTTTTTTAAACTGCACAAAATATGTTCACTTTGCTCGTTTTTTTCAAAGAGAGCATCAAGGACAAAGAAATCAGCGCCCTGTTTAATGTTTTGAATGGCAATAGGATTAAAATAACTACGTCCATAGGCCATATAGTAAATGGCATCTAATATATTGGTCTTACCAACGCCATTTAATCCAATAAAACAGTTGATTTTAGCGTTAAATTCAAAAGATTTATCTTCAATATTTTTAAAATTGAGAAGATCTATTTTTTTTAAATACACGAGAATAGAGGTGTTTTTAACGAGTGAGTGATAGTATGATCTAATTTGGTTGCAAATTATCAAAAATATTAATAGTAAGCACTTTTATATTACAATAAAAATCATATTTTTGCCTTTCATTAAACTTTTTATACATGGCAACTTATAATAAAAGAGGTTATAAAGCTCCAAAACCGCAAGACGAAACGGTAGATAACGAATTTGATCAGTATGGTTCTGTTGATACTGCTAACAGTACTACGGCTGAGGTATTTAATTCCTTAGATCAAGGAGCAAATAAAATGGAAGGTTGGGTAGCGAAGAATCAAAAAGCAATTTTTGGTATCGTTGGAGCTATTGCTTTGGTTACTATTGGGTATGTTGGTTATAATAAGTTTGTCGTAGAGCCTAAAAACGACGAAGCAGCAAATGAAATGTTTCAGGCACAAACCTATTACAATGATGCGTTTACCAATGAAGCAGATAAACAAAATTTATTGACTTTAGCCTTAAACGGTGGAGAAGGTAAATTAGGGTTTTTGGGAATCATTGATAACTATAAAGGAACTGCATCGGCTAATTTAGCGCATTATTATGCAGGAACAACTTACCTGAACCAAGGAGAGTTCAAAAAAGCAATTGAGCAATTAGAGCAATATAAATTGGGAACTGATATTATTATTGGGGCTCAAGCATTGGGAGCTATCGGAGATGCATTCTCTGAATTAGGCCAACATGCAGATGCTTTTGATTACTATAAAAAAGCAGCAGAACACAATAAAAATGACTTTACTACACCGAGATTCTTATACAAAGCAGGAATTGCTGCTCTAGAAGAAGGGAAAAAAGCAGAGGCATTAAAAATGTTTAACGAGGTGAAGAACAACTACGCAACGGCTATGGAAGCAACGATGGTAGAGTCTTTAATCGGTCTGGCTCAATAGTATGGCAACAGCAAATAAAAATTTATCGGCTTACGATAAAACAACATTACCTTCCGCAACAGATATGAAAGTGGGAATTGTCGTTTCGAACTGGAATGATACGATTACTGAAGGATTATTTGATGGGGCAAAACGCACACTTTTAGATTGTGGCTTACAAGAAGAAGGGTTAATTCGTTGGGATGTACCGGGAAGCTTTGAGTTAGTTTTCGGTGCAAAACGAATGATTGAACGCTTCGAAGACCTTGATGCGGTTATTGTAATCGGCTGTGTTATTAAAGGGGAAACAATGCATTTTGAGTTTGTGTGTGAAGGAGTGACACATGGAATTAAAGATCTAAATTTAATAGCAGATATCCCAGTCATTTTCTGTGTACTCACAGATAACACAATAGAGCAATCACTCGCTCGAAGTGGTGGAGATATGGGGAATAAAGGGGTTGAGGCTGCGGTCACCGCCTTGAAAATGATAGCTTTAAATAGTTTATAAAAGAAAAAAATCAGCCTGTGTAAAAGCAGGCTTTTTTTATCATATCAAATGAAAAAGTGAAAAAATAGTTAAGGAAGCAATTCCCCTATTTATTTACTTAAATTTGTATGGATAGAGTTCAACGTTTTAATCAAAAAACTTCTTTTTTTACATGTCTAATATTATTCGATTATTACCAGATCACGTAGCCAATCAAATTGCCGCAGGAGAAGTGGTACAAAGACCAGCCTCTGTTGTAAAAGAATTGATTGAGAATGCAGTAGATGCGGAGGCAACGGAAATCAAATTGGTGCTAAAAGAAGCGGGTAAAACGTTAATTCAAGTAATCGATAACGGTAAAGGGATGAATGAAACGGATGCTAGAATGGCCTTTGAACGCCATGCTACATCTAAAATAGCTAAAGCTGAAGATTTATTCGCCTTAAACACCAAAGGGTTTAGAGGAGAAGCGCTCGCTTCGATTGCCGCCATTGCACATGTAGATTTAAAAACCTGCTTGCACGGAAGTGAGCTGGGAACTCATATCGTCATCGAAGGGTCTAAAGTAATCGCTCAAGAAGTTGCTGTTACTCCTCCAGGGACCGTTTTTTCCGTTAAAAACTTATTTTTTAATATTCCCGCCCGTCGAAATTTTTTAAAGTCTGACAATGTAGAATTCCGCAATATTGTCGATGAATTTGAACGCATTACTCTGGTACATCCCGCTATTAGTTTTACCTTGATTCACAATGGCAGTGAGGTATTCAACCTACCAAGTTCTAATTTGCGTCAACGCATCGTCAATGTTTTTGGTGCTAGAACCAATGAAAAATTAGTTCCCATTGAGGAAATTACTGAAATAGTTACCATCAGCGGGTTTATTGGCAAACCTGAATTCGCCAAAAAAAGTCGCGGAGAACAATTCTTTTTTGTCAATGACCGATTTATCCGTAGTGGATATTTGCATCATGCTGTCTTAGCCGCCTATGAAGGTTTGCTCAAAGAAGGAACGCAACCCACGTATTTTATCTATTTGTCTGTACCGCCAAATTCCATCGATATTAATATCCATCCAACAAAAACGGAAATTAAATTCGATGATGAACAAGCGTTATACAGCATTTTACGTTCAGCAATCAAACACAGTTTAGGACAGTTTAATGTTGCACCTGTACTCGATTTTCATCGAGATGAGGAATTAGATGTCCCCTATGAATTTAAAGATAAGGAAGCCGAAACACCCTTGATTGAAATCGATACGCACTACAATCCATTTACTAATGAATTGTTGAATCTAGAAGAAGAAATTTTCAATCCTTTTAAGCAAACCCCTGCAAGTACGAGTAACGGATTGCCGTCAGATTTTGTAGATCGAGGATTTAATCCTTTTGAGGAAAGTTCGTTTTTGCGTAAAGATGAAACAGAAGAAGTAGAGGGAATGGCAGAAGTACAAGCCGAAGAATCTGAAGTATTTGAAAGTAAATGGACCTCAGCCAAAGCAGAGGTAGATTTCTCATCCTTTAAACAAGAAGGCAGAAAAGCTGATGAAGCGGTGTTCTTTTCTAGTAAGTCCAATAAGACAGAAGTTAAAAAATCAGCAGCGAATGAAGTTGGAGCTTGGCAGGAAGTTTTTGAAGGACTTAAAGGCAAAGGTGGTGCTATTGATGTGAGTGGATTAATCTTGGAAGAAGAGGAAGTAACTGGGAGTTTGTTTGATGAGACGACAGAAACCACATTGGCTTCTCGTACCTTTCAGATTCAGCGAAAGTATATTGTCAGTCCGATTAAATCTGGAATGGTCATCATTAATCAAGGGCGTGCACATCAACGTATTTTGTATGAAAAATTCATTGGAAATATCACTAAATCCAATGCTGTTTCCCAACAGCTGCTCTTTCCTTTAACGTTGTATTATGCCCCGTATGAAGTGGTGTTGTTAAAAGAAATTCGCCAGGCTTTAAAGCAAATGGGCTTTGATTTTGAAGCTATGGGAGAAGATCACGTAATTCTATCGGGATTACCTGTAAACGTAGCAGAAAGTGAGGCGCAAATTGTATTAGATGATTTGATTATGAGCTTCCAAGAAGGAATTCCAGAAACCAACTATATTCAAACGGAACGCATTGCCAAGACCTTGGCACAAAGTTTGTCCGTAAAATCGGGAACGATTTTAAATGAAACAGAACAAGAAGATATTGTGAATTCTTTATTTGGATGTAAAGAACCCAATATATCTCCATTTATGAAACCTACTTTCGTTACCATGAAAGTAGAAGATATTGAACGAAAATTTATACTGTAATGAGACTATCAGAAGGAGTAAAACAGTTATTGATTATAAATATCCTATTTTTTATAGGAAGTCAGTTTGTACCTGCAACCTATGATTATTTAGCGATGTATTATTTTGACAATGCTAAATTTCAAGTGTGGCAACCACTAACCTATATGTTTATGCATGGAGGAATCATGCATATTTTCTTTAATATGTTTGCGCTATTCTCTTTTGGAACCACCTTAGAAATGATCTTTGGAACCAAGAGATTATATCTTTTATTTCTGATTTCAGGTTTAGGAGCTGCTTTATTGCATATGGGCGTCAATTACTACTCGGTGATTAACGGAGTAAATCAATTGGTTACGGCTGGCTTTCAAGAAACAGAGATTTATAACTTATTGAAAAATGGAATGTATGACAGACGTTGGGAATCTCATTTGAGTGCTTCGGACTTTACTGCTATGATTTCGGCTTTTAATACGCCAGTTGTAGGGGCTTCAGGAGCAGTTTATGGTTTCTTAGTAGCTTTTGCCTATATGTTCCCGAATGCAGAACTGATGATGATGTTTATTCCGGTACCTATCAAAGCGAAATACTTTGTTCCTGGAATCTTAGCCATTGACTTAATTGGTGGGTTAACAGGAGGGTTTAGTATTTTTGGTGGCGGAACGGGAATTGCACACTTCGCTCACGTGGGAGGAGCCTTAACAGGATTCTTACTCGTGCGATACTGGAAACAGAATCAGTTCAAACAAAATCGTTGGGATTTGTAAGATGAATATACTAGATGATTTAAAGAGAAAGATTAATGTTAGAGATAAAGTACAACTGTTGATTATTTGCAATATCGTTGTTTTTGTCTTGCTTTACGGTCTTTCTGTTGTGGCTCCGGCAGTCTATCATAGCCTGTTTCCTTATGTTGCCTTCGTAGCAGATGGAACCTCGTCTTTAGTGCGCTTTTGGACCTTCCTCTCGTATGCTTTTGTGCATGCCAATATTTGGCACCTGTTGTTGAATATGATTATGCTGTTCTTTGTCAGTAATTTATTTTTTACCTTTTTTACTACCCGTCAATTTTTATTTGTTTACATAATTGGTGCATTTGGTGGAAGTGTATTGTACTACTTGAGTAGCTTCTTCTTTGGTATGGGCTATGGTTTAGTGGGCGCCTCAGCAGCAGTAATGGCTCCGCTAATTGCCTTGGCTACCTTTGCTCCACAAATGGAAGTGCGCTTGGCATTGCTAGGACGTGTAAAAATGATTTATATTGCAGCGGTTATTATCCTGATTGATTTATTTCAATTGTCCTCTAGCAATGTAGGTGGGCATTTAGCTCATTTAGGAGGAGCTTTCGTGGGATTTGGCTATATTTTCTTGTTGAAAAGGGGGATAGACCTCGCTAAACCTAAAAAACACAAGCCCAAAAATAAATCGACTTTTAAACAGGTTTATGTCAATAAATCAGTAGAAAAAAACGTTTCTAAAGAAGAAAGTAGCCAAAAGAAAATCGATACCATTTTGGATAAAATCAGCCGATCGGGGTATGAAAGTTTGAGTAAAGAGGAAAAGGAATTTCTTTTTCGTCAAGGTAATAAGTAAGTATGAAGAAACTATCGTGGTTTAATAAAGTGATATTTTTCTGTAATGTTCTCGTTGCATTCGGAACATTATTGGGCTATGTATTGCCTTTTTTAGCCCCGAAGCTGTTTCCTCTTTTATCTGTATTTACACTGATTCTTCCTTCACTCTTGTTGCTAAACTTCTTCTTTTTGCTCTTTTGGGCCATTCAACTGAAGAGACAAGTGATTCTATCTGCTTTGATTCTCCTTCTTGGATTTACGTTTATCACCAAATTCTATAAGATTACAGGGAAAGATGAGGCAACTCATCCCAAGGATATTGTTTTAATGACGTATAACGTTCGCTTGTTTAATTTGTTCAAGTGGATTCCTGATGAATTTGTTCCTCAAAAAATTAAAGAATTTGTCGATTTACAAGATCCGGATATTTTATGCTTACAGGAATATTCTAAAAGTGCAGCCTTGAATTTTAAGCAATACCCCTATAAATACGTCGTATCTCACGGTGACAAAATTAAAACGGGACAAGCAATTTATTCCAAACATCGCATTATTGATAAAGGAGAAATTAATCTTCCAAACTCCAATAACAACGTTATTTTTGCTGATTTGTTAATTCAAGCAGATACGATTCGTGTGTACAGTATTCATTTACAGTCCATTAGTATTAGTCCTGATATACATGAAAAATTGGATGAAGAAAAGTCCAAGCGTATTTTTAAACGCATTGCAACTGCGTTTAAGGAACAACAGATGCAGTCTGAATTAATTCAGTCCCATATGAAAGACGCTACCCACCGCAAAGTGATTTGCGGAGATATGAATAATAGCGCCTTTTCTTATGTATACAGTAATATCAAAGGAGATTTAAAAGATGCCTTTATAGAAGCAGGTAGTGGATTTGGTAAGAGTTATGATTTTCCGTACTATCCGATGCGTATCGATTATGTATTTGTCGATCCGAGCATAGAGGTAAAATCGTTCAAGACCTATAGTAATTTTAAAAATTCTGATCATTTTCCTATTGTAACGCGCTTAGCGTTACAGGAGCGCTAATTCTGTTGTTTGGGTAAAGTGAAGGCTAAGACAGTAGCAATACTGGAGAAAAGTAAGAGAACCCAACCAAGATTGGACAGTAAACTACTGCTGTATAAGCCGATACCTATGAGAATATAGTACAACAACCCAAAGAGTGCGCCTGCAGAGCCGACGGAAGTTTTGTAAGTTACTAAGGCCTGACTTAGAATATTGGGAATCGCAATACCAAAGGAAGCTACAACCAATAGAACAGGGAGTAAAAACCACATTGAGTTCAACAAAAGATAAACCAAAAGTGAATTGATGAGTGCAAAGACAGCAGCACCTAGAATCAATCGATTACTCGTGATTCCCTTGTTGATACAGCGTTTGTTAAAATAGCTTCCCGCAAAAGATCCCAAAGCTAATACAATTCCACTGTAACCATAAATTGAAGCGTTATAACCGTTGGATTCAAAGATAAATGGAGCAAAGGAGTAGTAGCTAAATAGCAGTACGTTATAACTCATAACTAGCAAGGCATAACGCCAAATAGTACGATCCGTGTACATTTTTTTAGCGAGTTGGACAATAGCTTGAGCAGAGATTTTATCCTGCGTTTGTTTGGTTTCAGGTAATTGATAAAAAGCTTTGGTTACTAAGAGTAAAGCTAAGAAAGCCAACAAGGCAAAAATTCCTACATGACCAAAGGCAGACACTGTTATTCCACCTAATAATAAGCCAATTACAGGGCTAATCGATAAGGCAATTCCCATAATAGAAAATACCTTACTAAGTTCTACTCCAGTATACAAATCGCGCATCATGGTTTGTGTAATGACGGAGCCTACCGCTATGCCGAAGGCAGCAAGAATACGCGCGGCTAATACCCACTCAAAAGTAGGAGCCAGTAGCGCAATAATCGAAGCAATCATATAGGTGGTTAATCCCCAAAGCATTGCTTTTCTTCTCCCGATATAATCACTTTGAATCCCCCACCAAATAACTCCCAGCGCAAAAGCAATAAAATAAGTGCTAATGGTTAGTAAGGCTTGGGTGTCTGTGACGTGGTAAGATTGAGCAATATGGGGTAATGCAGGACTGTAAATCGTCTCAACAAATTGAGGAAACATTAGTAAGAGCACCATAAAGCTCAATTGTACGGTTGTTTTCATTTCTTTTTGTATTTCTGATGCAAAATTCAGCTGAATTCAGCTTATCTTTATAACAGGATAAAAACAAAAAATATCAAAAATCGGACATATGGCGTATTTGAAGAAAGAACAGGTCTTAAAATTAGAAGAGATGAAGCAAAAAGTGATTGGTTTGGCCTCAGATTTGGTTCAGCACGATTCGGGATTTCACAGCCATACTCATCATGCCCAAATTCTCTATGCGCCAAGCGGATGTATGACCTTGTTGACGCGTCAGAGCCAAGTGATTCTCCCACCTCAAAAACTATTGTATATTCCCGCTGGGCTTGAACATCGGGTAGCTTTTCGCAATGTAGTGGCTTATCGATCGATTTACTTAGACGTACACCAGTTTGATTTGGAAGATTTAACGTTACAAGTTCGCGTTGTGTCTCCTTTGTTAACCGAGCTGATTGAGCGCATTTGTTGGTGGGACTGGGAAGAAGAATATACTCCGCCACAACAACGTATCCTTGGTGTTTTTTGGGATGAATTCCAAGAAGCCAAGAGAGAATCGTATACCTTGGACATTCCAACAGATTACCGTCTACAATCGTTTATGACTGATTTTATGTTGGAGAAGAAAGTTCCTCCTTTTTTACATGAACTCGCCCAATATGTAGGCGCAAGTGAGAAAACAATTACACGTATTTTTAAGCGAGAAACCAAGATGACCTACCAAGCTTGGCGTCAACAGTGGAGAGTGTATCGCGCCATCGAACTACTCGCAGAACAAGCATCCATCACCTCCATCAGCGATCAATTGGAATTCTCTTCCGATAGTGCTTTTATTGATTTTTTTAAAAATCACACGGGAACAACACCAGCAAAGTATTTGGTGTAGTTTGTTTTTTTGTTGTTCGTCCTTTGTTTTTCGTTCGTTGATACATCCAACCAAACCCTCACCCAATCCTCACCAACCCCTCACCAACCCTTCACAAAAAAAACAAAAAAGCGAACCCTGCTAGTGTGTCTTGAATTTTCTAGTAAACATATAGACCAAACTCAGAACGATAATAGCTGTACTAATATACATAATCGTTGGAATGTGTTCGATATGATCTTTGTAGTACCAACCAGCGGCAAACGCACCTCCACCAATTCCTGCTTCTAGAGCAATATACATGGTAGAAACTGCTTTTCCTCTTTGATCGGGTGAACTAAAATCGATGGTCCAAGCATTCAAGGCTGGAGATAAAATTCCCAACGAAATTCCATACATAAACGCGCCTAAGTATAAGCCGTTAATAGTTTGGAAAAAGGCAATTATCAATAAGGAAATAATCAGGAGGACTAATCCCAGATTAATAATCAAAACACGACCATAGCGATCAGATACCTTACCTGCAAAAAAGCGAACCAACAGCGAAGAAACGGTGAAAATCATGAAGAAAATTCCCTTGTTTTCTAAACCGAGATGTCCCGTCCAATCGGGGATTAAAGTTAAAATAACCCCATAAGCAATATAGGATAAGAAGGTAACTAAAGCGGCTGGAAATACGTTAAAATCGAATAAATCTTTGCGGGAAATCTTAAAGAGAGCAAAAGAAAATTTTTCCTTTTTTTGTAAGGTTTCCTTCATGTTCAATAAGATTAAAATCGACAGGAGTGCAAATAGAGCAGAGGTATAAAACAAGAAATTGATAGAGGTATAAATCTTGATTGTACTTCCAATGGCAGGACCAATGGCCATCCCGGTACTAAAGCAGATGCCGTGAAGACCTAATGCTTCTCCCCAACGCTCTTTAGGTACAATATCTGCAACATAGGCCGCTGTAGCTGTTGGTTTAAATCCCGTTGAAAATCCATGTAATAAACGCAAGAATAAAAAACCAGAAACCGTCGTTAAAATAGGGTAAAGCAAGCTACAAATAAAGCAAACAATAGAACCAATAGCCATGATAGGTACACGGCCAATTTTATCCGTCAACTTTCCACTGAACGGTCGAGAAATACCTGCCGTAATTGTAAATAACCCAATAATAAGACCCTTGTATTCGGCTCCCCCTAAACCCGATAAATAGTCTGGTAATTCCGGAATAAGCATGTTGAAACTCGCAGAGAATAACAAAGAGCTTAAACAGACTAACATAAATTGCAAGTTGTAAATCGGATGTGCCGATTGGGAGAATAGGGCCATAATGGAAGTAAATTGCTGCAAATTTATCGGAATAAATCGGACTAGACAAGTTTGTTTACGGTTTACGGTTTAGAGTTTTAGTTAACGGATTCAGTTAACCGTTAACCGTTAACCGATTACTGTAAACTAAACCACATACTCAAAATAACTCTTATCTCCCTCCTGTTTAATAAAAGTAAAATTCATGCGTTCCATCATGCGCACTGATTTTTCATTGGCTGTTTTTGCGATACCGATGATGCGTTTAATTTGTGGTTCGCGTTGTTTAATCAGTTCGATTAATCCCCAAGTACCTTCAGTACCATAGCCTCCTTTCCAAAAAGCACGTCCAATGGAAAAACCAATCTCTACCGATTCAGCATCGAGATACGTATAAACGCCTGTACCCATTAATTGATCGGTTTCTCGGTGTACAAAAGCACAGCGGAATTTTTTTCCTGTTTCTTGTTCGGATTGTACTTGATCAAGGAAGGTTCTAACATCTTCTAAGGTCTCAAAGGGAAGACTGGTTCTGTATTGCATAGCATCCTTGTCTGAATAGATTTGCAATAGAGCCGTTTCATCATGAGAAGTTAAAGCTCTAAAGTATGTTCGTTCCATTTCTAGTATCATGGGAATATTGTTTTTGTTGTTTCTTACAAAGAAAAAACATTTGAAGGGAACCGCCACGTAAAAAAAGAATTTAGGAACAAGTAAAACCAATGCGTTTGATTAAAATAGTATACAAAAAATGCCCTATACGAAATTTGGGGGCGTATAGGGCAAAAGTAGTATGAAAAAAAGTTTCTACTAGTATTACAATTATTATGCCATTTTTTGTATAAAAAAGGAGAAAGAGGAGTACCCGTTATATAAGAAGTATTCATTTAAAGTAAATCATTTTTTTGTGTTATTTTATGGCTGTTTTTGTAAAATGAAGTACATTTAGAAGGAATAAAATAAACGATTATGACGACACAAGAAGTACAAGGCATCCGTAAACAATTCGAGTACTATCGCACGTTAGCAGATAAAACAATACTCCTTCTATCGCAAGAAGAATTGAATTGGCAGTATAATGAAGAAAGTAATTCTATTGCTATGTTGATGCGTCATATTACTGGAAATTTAGCTTCGCGTTTTACCAATTTTTTTACAGAAGATGGAGAAAAAGACTGGAGAGATCGAGAGGGAGAATTTGCATTAGGAACCTACAATCGACATGAGCTCATCACCAACTGGGACAAAAGCTGGACTATTTTATTTGACGTTTTAGATTCCATAACGGAGGACAATGTGCAGGCTGTGGTAAAAATTAGAAATCAAGAGCATACGGTGGGAGAAGCGTTGTATCGTCAATTAGCTCATTACCCTTACCATATTGGGCAAATTGTCTATATCGGTAAACTCATTAAAAATGAAGCCTGGCAATCGCTGTCTATTCCCCGAAATAAATCTAAGGAGTATAACCAGGAAAAATTTAATAATCCAAATTCAGATACCCATTTTACTGATGATTATTTAAAAAAGTAAAGGAAAAAAAATAAGAATAACTTTTTTGACCAAGGAAAAAGATACGGCGTATAACCATATTTTATATATTTGTTGAAAGACGAATAAAGCAGTAATTATGAAATTAAACACAATGGCATGTATTGTATTGGCTTCGGCAATGGCATTATCATGCGGAAAAAACAAAGAAAAAGAAGGAGAAAATACAGTAGATGCAGTGGAGAATTTTGAATTTAGCGTAGATCAATTTGCTGATATTGAAGTGTTGAGATACCAAATTCCAGGTTGGGAAGATCTAACGTTGAAGGAAAAAGAATTGGTGTACTATTTAAGTCAAGCAGGATACGCTGGACGTGATATTATCTGGGACCAAAACTACAAACACAACTTAGCGATCCGTCAAGCATTAGAGAACATCTATGTGAATTATGCTGGGGATAAGGAAACAGAAGACTGGAAAAACTTCGTCGTATATGTAAAAAGAGTGTGGTTCTCAAACGGTATTCACCACCATTACTCTAACGATAAAATTAAACCAGCCTTTACACAAGCGTATTTCAATACCTTGTTAACCGAAACAAAAACAAGCTTAGACGAAGGTATTGTAGCTATTTTATTCAACGATGTTGACAATAAAAAAGTAAACCTAGATTTGTCTAAAGGTTTAGTAGAAGGATCTGCCGTGAACTTTTATGGAGAAGGAATTTCAGAAGCTGAGGTAGAAGCGTTCTACAACAACATGAAAAGCCCAGATCCATTACGTCCACTTTCAACAGGGTTAAACTCTAAAGTGGTTAAAGAAAATGGTAAACTAGTAGAGAAAGTTTGGAAAAGCGGTGGAATGTATGGTCAAGCGATTGACAAAATCATCTACTGGTTGGAAAAAGCAGTAACCGTAGCAGAAAATCAAAAACAAGCAGATGCGTTGAAACTACTAATCAAATACTACCAAACGGGTGACTTAAAAACATGGGACGATTACAACGTAGCATGGGTTGCAGCAACAGAAGGTAATATTGATTACAACAACGGATTTATCGAAGTGTATAACGATCCATTAGGACATAAAGCATCTTACGAAAGTGTAGTGCAAATTAAAGACTTCGATATGTCGAAAAAAATGGAAGTATTGTCAAAAGAAGCGCAATGGTTTGAAGACAACTCTCCATTAATGGCGGAACACAAAAAGAAAAATGTAACAGGAGTAACGTATAAAACTGTAATTGTAGCGTCAGAATCTGGAGACTCATCTCCTTCAACGCCAATTGGAGTGAACTTACCGAATGCAGATTGGATTAGAGCCGAACACGGTTCAAAATCAATTTCTTTAGGAAACATTATTGATTCTTATAACCACGCAGGGGGATCAGGTAAACTAAAAGAGTTTGCACACGATGAAGAAGAAGTACAATTAGAAGAAAAATACGGCGAGTTAGCGGATAAATTACACACAGCTTTACACGAAGTAATCGGACATGCCTCTGGACAAATTAACCCAGGGATTGGTCAACCAAAAGAAACTTTAAAAAGTTATGCCTCTACTTTAGAAGAAGGACGTGCAGATTTAGTGGGATTATTCTACCTATACAATCCTAAATTACAAGAAATTGGATTAGTAGACGATTGGAAAGCGGTTGGTATGGCTGCTTATGATGGGTATATCCGAAATGGTTTAATGACGCAATTGGTTCGTTTAGAGCCAGGAGCTGATATTGAAGAAGCACACATGAGAAACCGCCAATGGGTGAGTGCATGGGTATTCGAAAAAGGAAAGAAAGACAATGTCATTGAAAAAGTGGTTCGCGATGGAAAAACGTATTTCAATATTACGGATTACGAAAAATTACACGCGTTGTTTGGTGAGTTATTGAAAGAAACACAACGAATCAAATCAGAAGGAGATTACAATGCAGCCAAACAATTGGTAGAAAATTACGGAGTGAAAGTAGATCAAGCGATTCATAAAGAAGTATTGGAACGCAATGCTAAGTTTAATTCAGCTCCATATAGAGGATTTGTAAACCCTTATATCGTTCCTGTAACAAATGATAAAGGAGAAGTTACAGATTACATCATTAAACAACCAAAAACGTTTGAAGAGCAAATGTTATACTACGCGAAAGAATACAATTTCTTACCTGCAGTAAACTAAATACACTAAAAGCCAACGATTGCGTTGGCTTTTTTTATGCTGTTATCGGAGTGGAGATTCAAAATACGCACTAGGGCGTTTCCCTAATAGCTTCGTAAATACATTGCTGTAGGACTGTGCACTACTGTATCCCACGCGAAAAGCAATCTCGCTAATGTTGAGTTGTCCCTCACTCAAGTGCTCTAGTGATTTAATAATACGAACCATTTGGATGTATTTTGCCAAGCTAATTCCTGTTTCTTTTTTAAATTGACGCTCCAAGGTGCGAATACTCACAAAGCCCTTCGCTGCTAAATCTTCCATGGCAATTGGCCCTCCATAGGCTTGGTGAATAAAAGCCGTAACCGCCAGCAAATTAGCTGATTTTGGAACGGGTGTAATTAACGGAATCGCCTCTTGAATAAAGGAAGGGAGTTCTTCTAAAATAGCTAATAAAAAGGTTTGTTCGCTTTGGCGGTATTCCTGATTTAACGACCATTTTTCGGTGTACATAATCATTTCCCTCAATACGGGGGGAACTGAAAATAAATACAAATCATCGTAAAAAGAAGACATTCCATCCGTATTGAAATACAAGGTTCGCAACGAAACCGATTCCGAGGCAGAAGTGGTTTTATGTGGTACGTTGGACGGAATCCAAGCGGCATGATGTTGAGGTAATAAAAACTGATTGTCAGTCGTGTGTAAATACTGATAACCCGACTCTACAAAGACTAATTGAGCCTTGTGGTGCTGGTGAAACTCATTGTTGTGCTTCCAGTTCTCAGCATGCCAAACAAATCCGTTTTTCTTGACTTGATCTACTAGTTCTGGTCCATACATGCTTGTCGTTTTAGTTATGTTATATGGCGAATATAATCATTTAATTCCTTTTATTTTTACTCCATAAAACAAACGCATAAAATAAATATGAATAATTCGATCGATAAGGAGAACGTAAAAGTTTCAAAAACGAAAGAAATCTTGATGCTGCTAGGGGTTATATTTATTGCCTCCAATCTTCGTGCTCCACTCACTTCAGTAGGACCTGTGATTGGAGAAATAAGTAAATCCTTAGCTTTGTCTAATACAACTGCAGGTTTAGTGACAACGATTCCCTTGATGGCGTTCGCTTTTCTATCGGGTATTGTTCCCAAGTTCTCTAGAAAATATGGGATGGAATTGGTTTTGCTTCTCTCCTTAATTTTGTTGAGTGTGGGCTTGTTGATTCGCCCCTTAGGAAATATGGTATCTCTTTTTTTAGGTGCTGCTTTGGTGGGAACAGCTATTACAGTGGGAAATGTATTAATGCCAGCTTTCATTAAAAATAACTTTCCGCATAAAGTGGGGAGTATGATGGGAATCTATTCGGTGGCGATGAATCTAACAGCGGCTTTAGCTGCAGGTTTCAGTATTAGTTTGGGCTCGTATACAACTATGGGCTGGAAGGGATCTATCGGAATTTGGTTGGTGCTTTCTTTGGTGACTATTTTTGTATGGATTCCTCAAGTAAAGAAGAAGAAACAAGACCCAGTGAAAGGGAATTTTGCCATAGAAGAAAATACGGTTAATCTGTATAAGTCAGGTTTAGCTTGGGCTGTAACGGTATTTATGGGAGTTCAATCGCTCCTGTTTTATTGCTTAGCAGCTTGGTTGCCTAAGGTGATGCAAACCTGGGGGATGTCGGTAGAAGATTCAGGATGGATCTTATCTTATGTTCAATTTGCTCAATTGCCAATGACGTTTATCGGTGCAATCATCGCTAGCAAAATGAACAATCAAAAACTATTAGCTCTTGTTGTAGGTGTGTTGTTTATGGTGGGAATAGGAGGAATTCTACTTTTCCGTACGGAGTATATTCTTCTTTGGTGCATTCTGATTGGATTGGCAAGTGGCTTGGCTTTTAGCTTGTCGATGTTGTTGTTTGTCTTGCGTACACGAAGTACAGTACAATCAGCTGAACTATCAGGAATGGCACAATCTTTTGGATATTTAATTGCTGCTTGTGGACCACCAATTTTCGGAGCCTTATTTGATTGGTCTCAGGATTGGATTTATTCTCTACTGTTCTTGTTGGTGATGTCTGCAACACTCCTAATTTCGGGAATTATCGCGGGAAAAGATACTTGGGTGAAATAAGCGTAACATAGAAAGTAAAAAAAGGAAGCTCATCAGCTTCCTTTTTTTAATCTATACTGTTTGATTGGTTGGTAATAAATTGATACGGTATAAAAAGTATAAGGTGAATTAATAATTAATTTATACACAGGAGTAAAACTAGAGAAAAAAAAATGAAAGATTTGTTTTTTTACCTTAAATAAGTTGATTATTTTCTTTTGAAAGGAATATACTCTTGGAGATTATCTACTGTACTTTTGATTTATTTACTTGACTCTAGAATAGAACTACAGACAAAAGAAAAGAGAAAGAAGCGAAAAATGGTTGGTCATGTGTCCTGTCCTAGTTGGCTTAAGTAGCGTACGATTCCATAACACAACCCAAGCGAATAAGAGTCATTTGCACGGTTGTTTTTTTTAAATTAGAGAACGGTAGTAACCAGATAGTAACTGTTAAAAGTGTAGGGAGGAGTCCTCCTTAAATCGTATCTTTGAAGAATAGGGTGTTTATAAAACTCGGTAATAATCTAAAAAAGTAAAGAAATGAAAGTAGAAATATGGTCGGATGTGATGTGTCCTTTTTGTTATGTAGGTAAAAAACACTTTGAAAACGCGTTAGCACAATTGCCTTTCAAAGATAAGATTGAAGTAGAGTGGAAGAGTTTTCAACTCGATCCAACGTTACCTGTTGACGGCGCATCAGAATCAACAATAGAATATTTAGTGAAGCGCAAAGGGATGCCGAAAGAGCAAATAGAAGGGATGATGAATCATCTAGATCAAGCGGGGTCTGCTGTAGGGATTGAATTCAGACAGGATATTTCTATTCCTGTAAATACCTTCAGAGCACACCGTTTAATTCACTTTGCACAAAGTCATGGAAAGGGAAATGAAATGGAAGAAGCCTTGTTCTATGCGCATTTTACAGCGGGGAAAAATGTAGGAGATATCGACGTATTAACGGAAGTTGCTACGAGTATTGGATTAAATAAAGAAGAGGTTGTTGCTTTATTGCAAAGTGAAGAACAAACCCAAGAAGTGAAAAATGATATTGATGAGGCTCAAGCGTTGGGTATTTCAGGTGTACCTTTCTTTGTCGTAGATAGAAAATACGGGATTTCAGGAGCACAACCGATTGATACCTTTGCAGAAGCGTTAACTCAAGCGTACCAAGAAAGCCAACCTAAATTCGAAATGAAAGGGGATCAGGATGCAAATGCCTGTGGCCCTGAGGGATGTGAGGTTTAGTTAACGCTTCAGTGTTGACAGTTGACTATACAAGGAAAATAAAACAAAAAAAGACGAATTTCTATTCGTCTTTTTCATTTTTAGGGTATTTCAAACAAAAGTAGCATTTTATTTCCCTCTTCTTGGTGTACTGAAATGAAATAAAAACACTAGCGATTGCCTGATTTATCCTTTATCTTTGAGAGGTAAACATCAAGGATAGAATGAAAGTTAAGATAGTACACACAGCGGATTGGCATTTAGGCAAACGATTGGATAATTTTTCGCGTATAGAAGAACAAAAAGAAGTATTGGATGAAATCTGTCAAGTGGCAGATGAACAACAAGCCGATATTATTGTGATTGCAGGTGATTTGTTCGATACGTTTAATCCACCGATCGAGGCAGAGGATTTATTTTATAAAACCCTTCGTCGCTTGACGCGTAATGGACAGCGTCCTGTGATTGCTATTGCAGGCAATCACGATAGCCCAGAGCGCATTGATGCTCCAGACCCACTCGCTCGTGCTTGCGGAATACTTTTGGTTGGTTTACCTAATACCGTGGTACAACCGGTAGAGGAGAATGATGCTTTCATGTTAACTCAATCAGCAGCAGGTTTTATTGAACTGAAGCTAACTCATCTTCCTTTTCCTATTCGTGTGATTCACACCCCTTATGCCAATGAAGTACGCTTGAAAAAAGCACTCCATATTGAAGATAAGACGACCGCATTAAATGAAGTTTTACAACATAATTGGGATACATTAGCAGAAGAATATTGTGATACTGAAGGAGTCAATCTTTTGATTTCTCATCTATATATGATGAAAAAAGGTGGAGAAGAACTAGAAGAACCTGATGGTGAAAAACCACTAAAAATAGGAAATGCTGATTTGATTTACAGCGACAGTATTCCCGCGCAAATTCAATATACGGCTCTAGGCCACTTACACCGGGCCCATCAAATTGGTGAGGCAGAGCGCCCTGTGGTATATTCAGGAAGTCCTTTGTGCTATAGTTTTAGTGAAGCAGGACAAGAAAAATACGTCATGATGGTCGAAGTTGCCCCGAATGAAACGGCAACCTATCAAAAGATAGGCTTGACAAAAGGACGTCCTTTATCGCGTAAAAAGTTTTTTTCCGTTGATGAGGCTGTCGATTGGCTCAAACAAAATCCCCATCACTTGGTAGAGCTAACACTTGTCAGCGATACTTTTCTTAAAGCAGATGATATCAAACGCATTTACCAAGCACATGATGGAATTATTACCATTATCCCTTTGGTGAACGTAGCCAATCAAACTGAGGAGAATAAGAGAAAACAAGTCAACCTAGAGCAAGATATTCAAGGACTTTTTACAGACTATTTTAAACAAAAAAACAACGGACAAGAACCCAATGAGGAAATTATGGAGTTGTTTAAGGAAATTATAAATTAAGTTTTTACCATGATCCCTATTCGTTTAGCCTTAGAAGGTTTTTACTCCTATCAGGAGAAACAGATTATTGATTTTTCTCAGCTAATTCAAGCTGGTTTATTTGGAATATTTGGAAAAGTAGGTTCGGGTAAATCCTCCATCTTAGAAGCTATTTCTTTTGGATTGTATGGTGAGATTGAACGCCTGAATGCACGAGATAATCGCGCGTATAATATGATGAATTTAAAATCAAATCGCATGAGTATTGATTTTGAGTTTTTCAATTTTAAGGAGGAGAAATACCGTATTTACAGAGAATTTAGACGTAATTCAAAACGCTTTGATGATGTTAAACGCGGAGATGCTGTTTTATACCAATGGAAGGAAGAGCAATGGGTTCCCCTGCCTGAATTAAATATAGAGGAAATCATCGGTTTGAGTTATGAAAACTTCAAGCGAACAATTATTATTCCCCAAGGAAAATTCAAAGAATTTATTGAATTAGGTGGAAAAGATAGAACCAAGATGATGCAGGAAATTTTTGGTCTTGATCGTTTTGATTTAACGGGTAAAACGAAGTCCTTGTATAGCGTAACACGTCAGCGTTATGATCATTTGCAAGGACAATTACAGCGTTTTACTTTGCTTACAGTAGAACAGATTGAGGAGAAAAAAACACAACATAAAATACAAGAAGATCAGTTAACGCAATTAACGGCAACGTTTAAAAAGGAACAGGAACACTTTCAACAGTTGAAAGCCGTTAAGAGTGATTTTGAAACGTTAGAAACAAGTAAAAGAGAATTAGAAGCCTTGGAAGTGCAAGAAGTTCAAATTCAGGAGCAACAAAAGGAATTAGAGCAATATGAACAAGTAGATAAAGCTTTTCGTACTGTATTAAGAGAACAGCAACAAAACAAAGCTAAATTAGTTGAAAAACAGGCTGTTTTAGCAAAACAAATCAAGGATTTCCAACAGAAGAAGGTACAGTATACACAGCTATCGGAAGCATTGGTAGCCGTTGAAAAACAGTATGCAACGATTGAGCAAGAGAAAGTAATACTTCGAGAACTACAGTTTATACAGAGTATTAAATTAACCGAAGAATCTCAAAAAGCCTTAGGTGAACGTTTGAGAAAGGGCAATGAAGTTGTGGTACAAACGAAAAAGGAATTACAAGAAGTTCAACAGACAATCGCCACGATTGAGCAGCAAATACAAGACTTAAAAGTCAATCGAATGGATGCGATGCGTTTGATGGCTTTGGATAAATGGTTTACGGATTGGGAGTATGTTCAGCAGAATAAGAAGGAGCTACAAAACAAACTGATACAAGTACAAGGAGAAATTCAACAGATGAATAATACCTTGGAAAAGCTGGATTTTGTTACGGAAGAAGCCTGGCGTGTAAATCTGAGTAAACAAAGAGAGCTAAGTCAAGGGATTCAATTGTTACTTACTCAGGAATTAGAACAACTGCGCGTCTCTCAACAATTGGCACATTATGCAACGGCCTTAGAAGAAGGAGAAGCTTGTCCTTTGTGCGGAGCCCTGGAGCATCCTACAATTCTAACGAATGAGGATGTATCTAGCTTGATTGCGGAATTAGAGCGCAAACAAGAGAAGCTTCGACAAGAAGAGCAGGAGTTAAACCAAAAAGAGCGAGAAGTGCAAGCCTTAGTGGATAAACGACATCTTTTGATGGTTCACGAGCAAGAAATTAATCAACAAATAGCAACAAAACACCACCAATTACAGCAATTGGATACAAGCTTTATATGGACGGAAATTGAAAAAGGCAATAAAGTACAATTGCTGCAAGTAAAACAGGAAGCAATTCGAGTGAATGAAAGACTTGAACAGTTAGAAGACCAACAGCAACAGCAAATTAAAAAAGCAGAAAGTATTCGAGCGAATGTGGATTTATATACGACTAAATTAGCTTCGATTGAATTAGAACAAGTAAGAATGGAGGCAGATATTGAAGCTCATGCCAAGCAAATTCAATTATTGAACCTCAATGAAATTTTACGACAAGACAAAGAAACAATTGCGCAAGAAATTCGTGTAAAAGAAGAAATGATTGCACATGTTGTGACAAATTATCAAGCATTGACACAACAGCAACAGCAACTTGTTCCCATTGTAGCTTCTTTGGAAACGGAGCAGAAGAATAGCCAACAGGCTATAGAAGAGCAGACTAAAACATTGGAGGCTATAGAAAGTCATATCCATCAGTTGCTTGAAACATTTCATTTAGAGCAGGTGACAGTAGTCCAACATATTTTGGATAAAAATATAGATGTACAGGCAAGAAGAGCCGCGATTCAAGCGTTTATATTAAAGTTAGAAGTATTGCGTAATCAAGTGGAGCATTTAGCTGCCAAATTGAAATCGCTTTCTTTTGATCCAGTGCGTTTCCAAACGCAAACTACTGTTGTAGCAACCTTAGAACAGCAAGTGAAGGAGCATACAACCTTGGTTGTAAAACTAGGGGGAGAAATTGAACGCATGGAACAAGAGTATAAAGAGAAAGAAGCCTTGTTACATGAGTTCGATCAAGTGGATAAGCGATTGAAAAATATCAATATATTGGATAATATGTTTAAAGGAGCTGGATTTGTAAACTACGTATCAAGTATTTACTTGAGCAATCTCTGTGATAGTGCCAATCAGCGTTTTCATCGCTTAACTAATAATCAGTTGAGCCTGCAACTCAATGAAAGTAACGAGTTTGAAATCATTGATTATTTGAACAACGGAAAGGCCCGTAGTGTGAAAACGCTATCTGGAGGACAAAGTTTTCAAGTGTCTCTCTCTTTAGCCTTAGCCTTAGCAGAAAGCGTACAGAGCTTATCGAAATCTAATAAAAACTTTTTCTTTATTGATGAAGGATTTGGAACACAAGATACCGAATCGGTGAACCTAGTATTTGAAACGCTGAATAGTTTACACAAAGAGAATCGCATTGTAGGTATTATTTCCCATGTGGATGAACTTCAAGAGCGTATTCCTATGTCTCTATCCATTGTCAAAGACGAAGAAAAGGGAAGTAGGGTAGTCTCTTCTTAAAAAAAACGCAAGAAAAAGAGTAGAGTCAAAAAAATAAGTACATTTGTTAGACAAAATGAACTTTTAATTCCACGCAATAAATACGATGAACTTTAACTATTCAAAAGAGGAAAAAACGTCAATTGCTATAACTATAGTGATTACACTTTTATTTTTCCTTCTTTTATTCTTTATTAAATTTATGGATAGCCACACGTCTTATACCAGTTTTGGTGGAGGAGGTGGAGGAGGAGATGGCGTTGCTATTTCCTTAGAGGGAACACCAGGTGATCATTTGACTACATCATCAAAGCCAGTTGAGGTAGTAGAAGAAGAGCAACAAATTGCAAAAGCAGAACCTGTAGAAGAAAAGGAGGTTTTAGCTTATGAAAAAGGAGAGGAAACTACGGTTGTTGTAGCGAAGAAAGAAGAAACAAAAAAGGCAAAAGCAGTGGTAGAAAAACCGTTGGAAAACACAGCCAAAAAAACAACAGAAAAGAAGGTAGAAACCACGGAGAAAAAAGCAACCACTCCAGCAAAACAAGATGTTTCCAATACAACTAAAGATGCAATTAGCAGCTTTATGAATGGAGGAACAGGTTCAGGAGGTGGTGGAACAACAGGAAGTGGAAAAGGAGGACTATCTACCAATGGAGGATATTACGGAACAGGTACTGGAAACGGAACAGGAAGCGGAAGCGGAATGGGAAGTGGGACAGGGACAGGTATCGGCAGTGGATCTGGCGGTGGAGTAGGAAACGGACATGGAGATGGACGAGGCGATGGTATTGGATATACACTCGATGGACGTAGTGCAACAGTCAAAGCTATTCCTAAATATACCTGTAATGAAATTGGAACGGTTGTGGTTGAGGTTTGGGTTGATCAGGCTGGAAATACAGTAGATGCAAGAGCTGGAGTGAAAGGAACAACTAACACAGCTAACTGTTTATTAGAACAGGCTAAAATTGCGGCTTTACAAACGAAATGGCAAGCCAACGATAAAGCGCCTGCTAAACAAGTAGGAAAAATCGTCTATCAGTTTAAACTGAATTAGTAGCAAGTAAAAAAAGATTGATAGGTAATGTGTCCATAGTGACTCCAGGGTGAGTCCATAGTGACTCCAGTAAAACAAGGCTTTTTAATAGACTAGCCACGGATTCACACTATATCTATGACGTTGACATACCAAGGAAAAACATTACAGCAACAAAAAAAGGAGCAATCATTGATTACTCCTTTTTTTTATTGTTTTTGTGTAGCAATTACAAACTTGATGTTGTTCTTTACGCCAATTTGTAAAACATCTACTAATTCTTGTATTTGTGAATTAAATGGAATTCGAATTACAACGGATTGATCCGTATTGCCTCCTAATTCCGCTAATAACGTTTGTTCTAATTCCTCGTATGGGACTTCCGTCTTATTGATGAAAAAGCGTTTGTCTTCTGTAACCGAGATGGTCAAATGTTGCTTATTCGTCTTTTCATTCGATGCTGCTTTTGGAAGCATCATCTTTATCACATTGGGATTCGCTAATGTTGATAAAATAAGAAAGAATAAAAGCAAGAAGAACATAATGTCACTTAAAGAGGAAGTTGCGATTTCCGCTTTAAAGCGTTTATTTCTTTTAATTGCCATTTGGTCGTTGTATTGCATTAATAAAATCTAAAATCGTTTGTTGGGTGCGCAACAAATAATTATCAATAGAGGAGTTCAACAGGTGATAGGCAGCATATGCTATAATACCTACAACTAGACCAGATCCACTACTAATCATCTTCTCATATAATCCTCCTGATATATTAGCAATACTGATATCTTCAGAAATACTAATATTATAAAAGATACGAATTACTCCTAAAATGGTTCCAACGAAACCTAAAGTAGGTGCAATACCAGCAATTAATCCTAAGTGTCCCATCTTCTGCTCCATTTTTCCAATCTCAATGGTCGCTAGTCGCTCCATATTACCTTCAATTTCCGTAATCGGTCTACCAATCGAATGCGCTCCTTCTAAAATAACTTTAGCATACGAATTGGTCTCTCGAGAAAGTGTTAGTTCTACGGAATCCAGTTGTCCCTTTTCCAATAAGGTTAGCGTACTGGGTAATACGGATGAGTCGAATTTTGTTTGTTTTCGGATATACAAATACCGCTCGATGGAAAGATAAATCGTATAAATAAACAAAAGGATGATAGGAACCATAAAGATTCCTCCTTTCATAACAAAATCTAAAGCAGAAATTTGACTTTCTTGTGTTACTACTTCGTTTAAATCAGTGACTGCAGTAGTAATTGCATCTGGTGAAGCTTGCAAAAATGTAAACATTAAAAATCGTTTAAAATAGGATCAAATATAAAAATAAAATCGCACAAATGTATAGAGAACATCAATTCATTAGGCAAGTAAATTGTTATTTTAATGTGAAAGACAAAGGGAATACCTTAACCAAAGGATCCTATTCGTGGAAAGCGGTGTTTTTTGTTGGGAATGAATTAAAAAAACAAGGGGTAAAAAAAATGCCCAGCATATAAAAAAGGCGATTGATTTAGACCAATCGCCTTTTTTTACTTTATTTTTATTGCTTTTGCAATTTGCTCAAGATTGACATTAAAATCCATCAATTGACTAAGTACTTGAGCTGCTTGATTATCTTGAGCAGCAAAGCCCAATTTGTTTTGTTTGACAAATATTGCTTTGATATTTTCCCAACGTTCGCGTTCTACCTTTGAAAGTTGGTTCGCCAGTTCTTTTAATTTTAAAAGATTCGCCTCCGTATCGGAAGTTAACGTTTGGGATTCATTTTCATAATGAGTCAAAATGAGCGCTTCAACCTCCTTGTCATTCATCAACGGAACCACTTTACTGATCATTTTATTCATATCGCGATAAGAACCTTGTAATTTAAAAGCAGGTTCTGTACGATAAGCGTTATCCATACTCGCACTGAGAATATACTGTTGATTGACTTTAATCACTAAATCGCGAATAATCAGCGATTTTTTCAATACAGCCGTAAATGTTTCGATTTCTTGTGGACTAAAATTACCTTCCAAAGCAAGTGTTTCTTCTGATTGGGTTTCGATGTGGTTAATTAATCGATAGAAATCATCCAAACTCGTCCCACTCAATTGTTGTAAGTAGGTGTTTTCTGCAATAGCGTTTTCCAATAAACTCAGTTTGAACAGCTGTTCGGTACTACCAATAACATCTCCTAAGTTGTAGGTATCTGCACGGTTGGCTAGCATATCGGGAATTTGAAATTTCTCTCCAGATTCTGTGTAAGGATTTCCCGCCATAATAATACAGAAGCGCTTTCCTCTCAAATCATAGGTTTTACTTTCGCCTTCAAAAATACCATCCATTTTGCGTTGACCATCGGCTAAGGAAATGAATTTTTGTAAGAATTCGGGGCTACAATGTTGAATGTCATCTAAATATAGCATCACGTTGTCTGCCATTTCAAAGGATAAGTTGATTTTCTTTAACTCTTCTCTAGCTCCTGAAGTTTTTGCTTCGTTGGGATCTATAGAAGTAATGGAATGTCCAATGGTCGGACCATTGATTTTGACGAAGTGCAATCCTAAGGTATTCGCTAAATATTCCATTAAGGTTGTTTTTCCATATCCTGGTGGAGAAACCAAGAGCAACATACCCATACGCGCTGTGCGTTTGTTTTCTCCGTATACGCCAATCTGTTTAGCTAAATTATTGCCTATCAAGGGAAAATAAACCTCGTTGATTAATTTATTGCGGACAAAGGACGTCAAAACACGCGGCTTTAACTCATTGATTTTTAAACTTTGTTTGTACTCACGCAACAAGCGCTCTTTGGTTGAAAGAAATGCGCGAAACAACGGCACACTCGTCGCTTCAAACGAACATAGCTTATCCATGAATAAATGGTAATCAAGGATGTATGTGTCATTTATAATCAAAGCATGATTGCCTTTAAGCGTTTTTAGTACCTGTTGATCGTCGCTCTCTTTTATGGTATAGTTGTAGTGTTTCTCAAAGAGTAATAAACAACACGTTTCATCGATGTATTTGTGTAGTACCTTAGATTCAGGATGATGATCCAAAAACGAATACAACCAGTTTTGAATCAGGTAGAAACGATCCCAAGTAGATAGGAATTCCTCTTGACTATCATGCTCAAACGTGACGAATGCATGGTGTTGTTGTAAGAAGGCAATAAACTCTTTTTTGAGTTGATGGGCTTGTTTGGATTTTGTAAAATACGTGCCACTTGAAAATTCCTCAAACAAATAGTGAGAAATCATTTCTTTAGAGTCAAGGAGGCGAAAAGGAGATTCCCATTGCAAGTATAAATCCTCCAACTGGTTTAAAATATACTGATAGTTGGAACTAGAAGGAAATAGTTTTTGTACTGCCGTTGCACTGTTAATCTGTTTCAACAGCATTTCACTTACTGACTCTTCCAATTGATGCCAAAAAAGTTGAGCTGATACGCGAATAGCAGGGGGATAGGTAAGGATACCCAAAGCTGTTTTTAGCTGTAAAAAGGCTTGAGCAATCGCTAAAGCATCAAAATCGTGTACACCTTTGAGGTAACCTTCGGCATAGTTTTGCTCTGCGCGTAGTTTAATTCCTTCTTGTAGGGACGTCAATGATGTAGTAGTAGGTGATTGTAATACCTGATAAGCCAAGTATTCTGCTCGATAGACCTGATTGTTTTCCGATAAAATATCCTGATTCCAAATTTCTTTATACGAGTAAATACTGTCCTCTTGAATAAGAGAAGTAAAACTCGTTCCCGTTAGGTGATAGTATAAAAGATCGTTTTTGCGAATAATGGTCAAATCCAACGGTTGTTTATTCACCGAGAATTTGTGTGTACCTAAACTGATTATATTTTCGCCATCAACGAATAAATCTTGTTTATCTCTTAACGCTCGAAGGGCATCTTCTTGGCTGGTTTTTACGCTATTCTCTAAGCTCTCTGCTTTAGAAACATCACCTAAATCGCGGAGCTCTATAATGAGCTGACGTACTTTATCCACCATCAAATCGGCAGAAAAGAAAGCTAATATTTCTTCTTTGGTTTTAAAAGAAGCGGATTTGTTTTCAATGTTTTTTAAAATGCGAACACCGATTTGCTCTAAAGTCTGGGTACGGCGATTGATTTGTTCAACTAACTGCGTTTTTCTCGTGTCAAAAGCTTTGGAAACTTCCTCGCGTTTATCGGCGATTTTTAAAATAAATTCGTCAAAATCGGCAAATTTACTTTCTAATTCCTCTACCTGAACGCTAATTTTAGAATGGTATTCATCACATTTTTCAGGTGAATTGGATAGTTCTAAAAAGTTGATGATACTTTGATCAAGAAGTGTAAGTTGGGCGTGAAATTCTGCAATAGACTCATTGGTACGCAAGGCATCTATTTTTCGCTTTAATTGTGCACGCACTTCATTAAGCGAAGCAAAAATAACCGAAATCTTGGCTATAATCGCTGTCGCTTGGGTGGTATCCTCAATGTTTAAGCTGTTGAGTATATCAATCAGCAGCTCTAATTCACTCGAAATCGATTTGCAACTTTCATCAATGGCATTGGCGTCAATCACTTTGGTTACGTTCTGAACGTTTGCTTTTTGATCAAGCACTTTCTGTTCGTAGGGAACTAAAGCTTGTTCTTGTAAGAGAAAATCAATCGTTTTAGCAGAAAGGGTTTCGTTGGTTTTACCCAATTTTTCTTGGTAACGCTCTAATACAGCAACATCAATGTATTTAATCTGACGTGAACTGATAATTTCACCCAAGAGTTTTCGGTTTTCAGCGAGTAAGTGAACCAGGCTTTCTAAGGTATCTCCTTTGGCATTGGTTACATTGAACAATTGTTTTTCAACAATTCCCTTTAATTCACTTAATCGAGTAGAAGCCCTTTTACGTTGTTCCTGTACCTTTTCAAACTCATCAATAGCCGTATTAGCAATGCGCTTGATTTGATCTAAAGGTTCGTTTAAGTGTTTGGTTTCAGTTGTGTTAATCCAATAGTAAGCGTCGATGATATCATTCGCTCTCTTGGCAATGTCACCATATAACCCTTCATAAGAATCCTCTTTGTCGATGAGGTGAATGATCTCTTGACATTCAGCCATCGCTTTCACCAAATCCTTATTGCCTATTTTATATAATTGATTTTCTTTTTGCTCCTTGTTTTCAATTAAAGTTGCCGCATAAGGAGTCTCCCAAATTTGAACTACATGGTGTTTGACTGCTTCATTTTCAGAACGGAAATAGGTGAGTTTTCCATCATTAAACAACGTAAAACCACTGCATACAATTGGCGTTTCGATTTGTTGTTTAATAATATTATATGACATCAAGGTATAAACGTGCTGTTCAGCCTGATAAAAAATATACAAGAAATCCTCTCCGTTGTGCGAAGGAATCTGTTTGATGAATTCTAAGTTTTTGATATTGTTGTCAAAAATTTTGTATTCACCCGTTTGCAAATAATACCCATTGGAGAACATAATTCCTTGTCCATCAGGGAGTAAAATTCCCGTGTGATTCAGGGCGGGTACATTAAGTACTTGCTTGGTTTTGGTATTGAAGATAAAGGCACGGAATTCCTCTTGATACGGCTTAATGCGGATAGTGATGAAATTTCCCAAATCCGCATAGTAGTAATCCGCATCATCCAATTGTTGGTCAATATTTTGTACAGGCTCTGAGTAAATACCCTGCCCATTACTTGTATTGTCTTCAACTTTAAAGGTAATGTCACCGCCAACAGCTTCGATAAATACTTTGTCCTGAATAGAAACATGAGGGTGTACACCCAATCGTCTGTTTTCAAGGGTTGTTTTGTTCCAATCAAATTCAAATTGTGGGGTTTTTACTACTTCGTGAATGCTACGATCATCCTGATAAATCAGTTGACCGTCTTTAATCAACCACTTAAACGCTTTTAAACTATCGACATGCTTACTCGTTTGAAAAACCATATAGAGGTAATTCGCCGTTTTTTGAAATCGACTGAAAATAGAGTCACGGTAGTATTTGTATAAATTTTTGTAATCGTTGACAAAGTTTGCATCGTTGATAAAATCCAACGGTTGAGGAATAAACTGATTGTTCTCAAAGCGATAAATACTGAATACATCGCTGAGTTCAATGGCAGTTTTTAATCCAAAGTGAACGTTATACCCAAAAATACAAAGGTTGTCAAAGGCAATAATTCCTCGAGCCGTACAATTGTTTTCTGTGGTAATGCGCTGATTGGCGATAAGCTTTAAATCAACAGCGGTGAAAACTTCCTTTCGATCATCATTAAGTGCTTGTAATCGTTGGATTAAATCACTTTTCTGTTGCTGAAGTCGGCGCTGTATAATCTCATACGTATTCGAATCCAAAGATTCTATAGGTTGGTTTTCTAATTCAGCCATATATAAAGGATACTTGGTAATAGAATTCAAATCTAATACGGAGGTAAATTAAAAATAGGGTAGTGGTCTAAGGAATCAACAGTCACTCTTTCTAAAAAGGAGTGACTGTTGTATTTATAGTTAAGATAATTTCTTATTTCCTATACCTAAACGCTGTACGGCATCGGAGATTGTCCCTAATAGACCTTGATTCTCTTCCGTAGCATTGTGTTGCATTTTCATGACTAAAGCAGCAATACTCAGATTTTTCAGGTCTTCCGTTGTCACGTTAAATTGTTGCGCGTAGTATTTGATATTGTTGAATAAGTCTCCTTGGTTGATGGAAGTCCCATCGCCTAAAAGCGCTGTCTTAATATCTTGTGCATTTTGACTTTTCTCCACTAATTGATCAAATCCTTTCGCACGGCTTACTTGGTTAATAATATTCTCAAAGAACATCGTTTCTCCACCAACAATATCAATTTTTGCTGTTTGTAAAGCTGAAGAAAGAACATCAGCTTGTGATTTAGCAATATCTTTTTGAATGTTTAAAGCCGCTAGTTCGACTTCTTTTTCTTTTTGAAGCTGTAGTTTGAACTCCTCATGCTCTTTTCCAACACCGTCCATTTGCTTCATGGCATCTGCTTTTTCTTTTAATCCATCCGCATCCGCAATGGCTTTTTCTTTGATTACTTCTGCTTCCGCCAAACCTTCTTTGCGTTTTGCTTCTGCTTTTGCAGCTATTCCCTCTGCTTCTGCTGTTGCAATACGTTGGATTTTAGCCGCCTCAACAATACTCTCTTGCTCGATTGCTTCTGCTTTTGCTTTGATTACTTCTGCTTCAGCAAGTCCTAATGTAGCATCTTCACGGGCTTGTGCATCGGCTAAGATCTTACGTGCTTCTGCGTGTTTGATTGATGCTTCTTTTTGTGCTTCTGCTTCGATTAAGAGCTGTTGCGAAAGTTGTTCTTGTGCAAATTTCTTTGCTTCTGCTTCTTTTATTGTTTTAATTAAATTCTCTTCTGCTGTTTTACTCGCATGGGTAATACCTACTTGTTTCTCTCGTTCAACGGCTCTGAATGCCTCTACGTCTTTGATACCTTGTTGTTCCTCTACTACACCTTTTTCCAATTGAACACGCTCGCGAATAACATTTTGAATAGTCTTTTTTTCCTCTTCTACTACGCGCTCTTTGTTTATCTGAGCTAAAGATACAATGCGCTCGCGCTCGGTTTGCTCCAAAGCACGATCCTTTTCTACGCGTTCAGTTTCAACAGCATCCGTGCGTTCTTTGTTTTTTGCCGCAATAATCACCTGACGTAGCTTGTTTTCTTCGAGTACTGCTAAACTCTCTTCCGTAGAAATGCGAACACTTTCTGATTTTAATCGCTCTTCTTCGCGTACTTTTTGAATTTCCGCTTCTTCACGTGCTTTGATATTATCAACTTCTCTGCGCTGTTTCTCTTCTTTTTCTGACAGTTGTCGTTCTAATTCCAAAATTGCTTCACGCGCTTCTACGTCTTGCTTCTTGATTACTTTTTGCTCATCACGGCGAATCAAGTTCGCATTGATGTTTTGTAAGGCCGTTAGCTCTGTAATTTTTTTAATCCCTTCAGAATCCAAAATATTTTGTGGATCCAAATGTGAAATATTCGTTTGCTCTAAATAATCAATTGCACAGTCATCTAAAATATAACCGTTTAAATCGCGACCAATAATATTGATAATCTCATCTCTAAATTCTCGACGGGCTTCATATAATTCGATGAATTCAAATTTTTTCCCTACTGTTTTTAACGCTTCAGAAAACTTAGCCTCAAAAATATTACGCAGTGTTTCCACATCACTTGCACGTTCACATCCCAACGTTTGCGCTACGTTAATTACATCTTCTATGGATTTGTTGACACGAATAAAAAAGGCAACCTTAATATCTGCACGAATATTATCCTTACAAATTAATCCTTCTTTTTGCATACGGTCAATTTGAAGCTTTTTTACAGAAATATCCATGATTTCCATTTTGTGAAATACAGGAACCACATAGATCCCTTTGTTAAAAGCAACTTTGGTACCGCCAATACCCGTTCTAACAATTGATTTTCCTTGCGGTATTTTCTTGTAAAACGTAGCGAGTACTGCAAAGAATAATAGAATTAATAGAAATAAAGCGCCTATTATGATAGCTATTATTGTTCCTAATTCAAAGTCCATAAAAATTGTGTTTAGTGATTGATAAAATGATTACATGCGTTTGACCACGTAATAGAGGTTTTCGCTTGTTGATTTTTCGATAATATATACGCGGTCGCCAAATTGAAGGGGAGTCCCATCCCAACTCATTACCATAAGCTTGAAAGGGTCTTGGTTGATAATCAAGTGTAGGATACCGTGTTTGTCTGAATGAATACTAGATTGCATAATGCCCTCTTTGCCAATAAAATCAATTATTTCATCGCCGTGATACCCCGTTTTTTTTAGAAAGTTCCCTAAGGGAATCGTTGCATAATGGGTGAGGATAATCGCTATAATGGCTAAGGGAATTAAGATGATTATGGACCAATTACCCAGTTTGGTGATTTTAGGAGAGAACGTACTTAATATAGAGCCTGCCCAAGTGAAAAATTTAAAGAGGGTTAAAATCATCATGAAAGGAACCTGACCTACATTCATATAGTGCAAGAGCTTTGCAAAAAGGCTTGGTGTTGTTGATGATTCAGGATCAGCAGTATCTAGTTCCTTATCGTGAACTATATCCAAGTGATTTTGCTGAAAATCAAAATCGGTGTCAACATCTACATCTAGGTCTACGTCAGCTTCAGGAAGAATTCCATCAAAACCGCCCATTATTGCTGAAAATAACCAGTAGATTACTGAAATTAACAGAAGAACGCTCATAATTGCGTTCGGAAGCGGGAAAAATAAGTGGTGAATAATATCTTTCATTAAAAATAGTGGGTATACGTATTTTTACTTGCTATTTTTTCTAAATTTTCTCAAATATAATGAATACTTTTTTTGATTGTTAATCGTATTTTGTTAAAAGTTAAAAATTAAAAAGGAGGAGGGTAAAATTATTTAATTCCTAGATTAGAGAATAAAAAAAAGCGAAAAATTCAATTTTTCGCTTTTTATACGTATAAAGTCCGACGGAACCTAGCTTAAACCTTCTATTAAACCTTCTACTAAATCAATCTTAGTAGCTTGCGGTACCTTAGGAAGGCCTGGCATTCGCATAATATCTCCTGCAATTGCTACAATAAATTCAGCTCCATTATTAATTACAATATCGTTAATGGCAATTGAAAAATCTTTAGCCACGCCATACGCTTGTGGATCAGAAGAAAAAGAATATTGCGTTTTCGCTATACATACGGGAAATTGGTCCATAGCGGTTCCTTTAATTTGATTCAGTTTTTTCTGTGCTATTGGGCTAAAAGTAACTCCAGTTGCTCCGTATATCTTAGTAGCAACTGCCTGAACTTTCTCTGCAATAGTGAGGTCATCAGTATAGGGAAACGTCAAGTGTTGACTTGGATGTTGCTCAATCATGTGTACCACTTCTTGAGCCAAAGTAATCGCTCCTGTACCACCTTCGACAAAGGCATTGTTTACTGCAAAGCCCAAACCGTTGGCGCGACAATACGCTTCTACTAGCTGAATTTCCTCTGCGCTATCTGTTGCGTACTTATTAAAAGCAACTACAATACTTTGACCAAAGGATTTTAGATTTTCGATGTGTTTTTGCAAGTTTTCTAAGCCTTTTGTAATGCCTTCTGTATGCTTGTTTTTAATCTCTTCTAGAGCAATTCCACCATGCATTTTTAATCCTTGTGCGGTAGCAACCACAACGGTTAGCTTAGGGGATAAACCCGATTTTCTACATTTGATGTCGAAAAATTTTTCCGCTCCTAAGTCAGCTCCAAAACCTGCTTCTGTAATTACATAGTCTCCATAACTCATTGCCATCTTCGTTGCAATAACCGAGTTACATCCATGGGCAATATTAGCAAATGGACCACCGTGAATGAAAGCAGCTGTATTTTCTGTAGTTTGAACTAAATTTGGATTTAAGGCATCTTTCAATAAAACGGTAATCGCTCCTGCGACACCTAAATCTTTTACCGTAAACATACTGCCGTCATAGCGATACCCTAATAGAATATTTTCGATGCGTCTGCGTAAATCATCAATATCCGTAGCTAAACACATAATAGCCATAATCTCTGACGCTGGTGTAATGTCAAAACCACTTTCTTGTGGAATGCCATTGGCATTTCCTCTAAGTCCTGTAGTAATATAGCGCAAACTGCGATCATTAACATCCAAGACACGTTTCCACAAAATCTCTTTTAAACCATTGGCTTCTGCTCGGTTTTGATAGATATAGTTATCAAGTAGAGCGCTCAAGGTATTATGGGCAGAAGTAATTGCATGGAAATCACCCGTAAAATGCAAGTTGATGTTTTCCATAGGTAGAACTTGAGCATATCCACCTCCAGCGGCTCCCCCTTTCATACCGAAACAAGGACCTAATGACGGCTCTCTTAAGGCAACAACTGCCTTTTTTCCTATTTTATTTAACCCTAATGCTAGACCAATAGAAACCGTGGTTTTCCCAATGCCCGCTTTTGTCGGGGTAATGGAAGTGACTAAAATTAAGTTGGATTTCTTTTGTTGTTCGGGTTGTTGGGCTTCCAGGTGAACTTTTGCCATATGTTTGCCGTAAGGAATAAGATGCTCTTGCGACAGTTGGATATCTTTAGCAATCTCGTCGATGTTTTTTAATTCACTCGCTCTTGCAATTTCAATATCTGTTTTCATAAGTAAATAGAAATGTGTTGTTATGGAGTAAAGTTACAGCTTTTACCAGAATATTCTTCCAGACCTGTTCGATAAAATAAACGTATATGAAGGAATAATAGAATGAAATGAAAAAGAAAAATAACTTTATTGAATTCTTATTGTATCTGTGTATTTACTTTTAATGATAAGGTGTTTTATTGTTTTTTATAAATAGATATTTAACGTTATATTTGCACCTTTAAATTATATTCTATACGTATTATGAAAACGGAAGCGGAGTTAAAAGACAGAAGTGGAAATAAATGTGAATTATGTGAATCGACTGGATCGTTAAAGGTTTATGAAGTTCCTCCTGTAGCTGCTAATGAGGCAGATAAAGAAATCTATATTTGTGAAACTTGTTTGGATCAAATTGAGAAAAGACAAGAATTGGACAGCAAGCATTGGCAGTGTTTAACCACATCTATGTGGAGTGAAGTGCCAGCTGTACAAGTGGTTGCTTGGCGAATGTTGAATCGCTTTAGACAAGAAAGCTGGGCTGCTGATAATTTAGAAATGATGTATTTGGATGATGAGTTGATGGAATTTGCTAAAGCAACAGGTGATCATACAGGAGATGGATCAGTTGAATTACATAAAGACAGTAACGGAAATATTCTGTCTGCAGGTGATACCGTTACGTTAATTAAAGACTTAGATGTAAAAGGATCATCCTTAAATGCCAAAATTGGAACGGCAGTTCGCAATATCCGATTAGATCCTAACAACGTAGAATATATAGAAGGTAAAGTCGATGGACAAATGATTGTGATACTTACTAAATATGTAAAGAAACAAGGTTAGAAAATAAGGAAATCCCAGATATTACTGGGATTTTTTGTTTTTTAACCAAAGGGGAATGCTAAATTCTTTTAAAAGATGAGCTAATGGCAGCTGTTGATAGTCCTCATAAGTGACCCACTTGACTTCTTCTAATTCTGCTTGAGGCTGTAAAAGAGGTGTGTCAAGAGAAAGGTGAAAAATTGTAGCGTGTACTAAAGTGTTCGATTCATTCACCGCTTGCGTCTGATGAACGCCTAGATAGGTTAGCGAATCTGGAGAAACCCGAAGATGTAGCTCTTCTTGTAACTCACGGATTAAAGCATCAATTGGTGTTTCACCTTCTTCAATTTTACCACCAGCCATCATATAATAGATAGACCCTTTTTTTCGAACTGTTAACAGCGCTCCCTCAATATTGGTAATCATAGCCGATGCTAGGTAAATTGTTTTTTTCATGAACCTCTTCCTGTTTTATGCTTCAAATGTAAGAGAATTAAGAGCATAGCAAAAGAATTCTTGCTATGTTCTTTGAGAAATAAAAATAAAACTCCGATGTTCTCTATAGGATTTCGAGGAAAGATTGTGTTTATTCTAAGTGTAAATCATAATATTATAGTATGATGAAAGAAAAAAATAAGAATGTTTATAGAATTGTTTTTTGTAAAAGAAAAAATTTTATCTTTATTCAATCAAACAAGGTTCTCAGATTAGGATTGAATCTTGTATAGTTTAATTTAATTTAAGTTGAAAATAGCGCCTCTATCCAAGGCGAAAATGAACAGTACAATGGTAAAACAAGAATTTACTGCATTATTTAAAGGATACAAAATTCCTAAGGAATTAAAGAGCTTATTAGAGTTTCAAGTATCCGAAAACATTCCATCTTATTATTCCAATGCGATTTATTTAATGACAGAAGAAACTGCGTTGATTGAAAGTTTTTCGACCAACGAGGAGTTTTTAAAGGTATTTATTCCCTTTGCTGAAGCAAATAGTGCAGGAAGTATATATGCTTTTTGGATAAGTAGTAACGAAACAGATGATTTAACTCAGGTGCCAATCGTAGTATTTGGAGATGAAGGGGGTGTTTTTGTCGTAGCGAACAATATCCAAGAATTATTGCAAATAGCGGCATATGATGTGGAGGCAGTAGTTTATGAAGATGAGTTTTATTTCCAAGATAAAGAAGTATTGGAAGAAGAAGCGGAATTTAATCCTGCTGAGTTTTATACCGAATATTTAGACTGGTTACGCACAGATGCAAAATTGAAACCTGTACTGACTATTGAGGATGTAGATGCTATCGTCGATCGAGCCCAAGCGACATTTCAAGAAAAATTGGAACAGTTCATCAAACGTTTTGTTTAGAAACAACAAAAAGTAGTATATTGCGTTAAAATTTTAAGAAATGGATCAAAACCAGTTTAACCAACAATTTGATAATGCTGTAAGTAGAGCACAAAATCAAATGCCTGCAAGGCCGAAGAATAATTTAGCTTTGTCTATCGTAGCAACAGTTTTAGGACTTTGTTCTTGTATTGGACTCGTATTGGGAATTGTAGCTATCGTTATGGCTGTACAATCGGGTAAAAAATATGAGAATGGAGATTATGATGGAGCAGTAAAATCAGCTAAAAATGCAAAAGTATTGAGCTTAATCGCATTGGCTATTTTCGTAATAAACATCGCTTATTCTTGGTATAATATCCAACAATTAGGAGGATGGGATGCATACATGGAAAGCTTTCAAGAAATCTTTAGACAAGGACAAGGATTGTAAGATAGTAACGCATGCGCTTTTTTTATCGTATCCTGCTTTATGCAGTAGTTCCGTTAGGAATCATACTTGTATTTAGTCAAGGATTAAATTATTTTCCTGTCATGGCAACCTGTTCGATTAAAAACTATACAGGATGGGATTGTCCTGGATGTGGTGGACAACGAGCAATTGACGCCCTCATAAAAGGAAAATTTAAAGAAGCATTCCTGTATAACCAATTGATATATCTGTATTTAGGTGTTTTAGTTTATATCTATGTACTTCTAATAGAAAGTTATATCTTCAAAAATGAAAGATTTATGCAAAAGTGTGGTTTTTCAAATGGGTTTGCAGTAGTTTTTGTTCTAAGCATAGGCTTGTTTTTTATCCTAAGAAATATATAAAAAAGGTTCGACTATGCGTAGTCGAACCTTTTTTGTTTTAATCGCTTGATATACGCCTTATTGTTGATAATAATGATGTGTTGTTGTTTTTATTTTGTGTTTTAGCTACTGTTTTTTTGTTTTAATGATGGTAGTATAGATTTTTAGTTAAAATTACCATTATTATAGGTTTTATGCTTAACTTTCACCACCTAAAAATAGAAACAACCAAAAATACAGGATTTATGAAAAAAAATACCTTGCTGTTATTCAGCTTGTTTACCTTATGGGGAGTAAGTACGAGTGCGCAAACGGAAGAAATTCGAAAAAAAATTATTGCTACATATGAAAAAGTAAATGTAGAAGAGTTTAAAGCTTTGGAAAAAGAATATGCTCAAGCAAAAGCATACGCATATCAAATGGCAAAAGAAAACAATAAACCAACTTCAGGTATAACGAAGGACGGAAGAATGTTTTCGCTTCAACGAATTAACGAAAATGGCACTTATATTTACTATGTAACAAGCAATGCAGGTAGTAGAAAGACAGCTAGGGTAGATGATATAGCACCAGGAGGAAGCTTAGGGCTAAATCTAGATGGTAGTGGAATGACTGTTGGAGTTTGGGATGGTGCACCCGCCTTGGATACGCATGTGGAGTTTCAAGGAAGTCAAGCAGGAGTAAGTCGTATGACACTAAAAAAACCGTTGTTAAACTTAGGAACAGCTACTCCTGAACAACGCTTGGAGTTTGAGGGTGGTCGTTCACATGCAACACACGTGTCAGGAACAATTGCAGCAAAAGGAGTAAATGGAGCCGCAAAAGGAATGGCACCAGAAGCAAAAATTAGTAGCTACGACTGGGATAGAGATATGGAGTATATGCGCCGTGCAGCTGCACAAGATGCTTTACTTGTCTCAAATCACTCCTATGGATATGGTGCAATTGATGATTATGGTAATGCTACTTTGGCGGTTAGTGATTTTGGTACCTATGATTATACAAGTATCAATTACGATAAACTTACTTCTGAGTTTAAATACTATCAACCAGTTATTGCAGCTGGAAATGATAGAGATAATTACAGAATTATAAACCCTTCTAAAGGAGGAAATGATTTATTGACTGGTTCAGCAGTTGCTAAGAATACAATTGTTGTGGCTGCGGTAGAACAGGTAACGGTATATTCAGGACCAACTAGTGTGAATATGTCATCATTTAGTAATTATGGACCAACAAATGATTTCCGTATTAAACCAGATATCTCGGCTAAAGGTGTACGTGTGTTCTCTACTAATTATCAATTACCAACTCCAGTAACAGGAACGCCTAAAAACAATTTGTATTTAAATAATAATGGTACATCAATGGCGGCGCCTTCGGTAACGGGAATTATTGCACTATGGCAACAATGGGCAATGGAAAAGAATAATGAAGCGTTTAAGTCTGCAACAATTCGTGCTTTAATGGCACATACGGCAGATGAGGCGGGAGCAAACAAAGGTCCAGATCATCAATTTGGTTGGGGATTGATTAATGCTAAAGCTGGGGTTCAGATTTTAGAGGGTAGTAAGGTAAGCGGTGTCGTTTTAGAAGAAAATGAACTTGTACAAGGTGCAACCTATGAAAAACAATTTTTGGTGAGTGAAAGCGGTATTAATGTTATCGTTACTATGGCTTGGACAGATCCTGAAGGTTCATGGAATAATGGAAGAAATAACGATGAAACCTTCGCGAAAAATAATCCTTCTTTAGTCAACGATTTAGATTTACGCGTGTACAAAGATGGAGTGGAATATCTACCTTGGAGATTAAACAAAGATTTTAATAATCTAGTGGCTCAAAAAGGAGATAATGATGTAGATAATATCGAAAAAGTAGAAATCGAAGCGGCTGAGGCTGGAACGTATACTGTAAAGGTAACACATAAAGGTACGTTGAAAGGAGGGAGTCAAGAGTTCTCTATTATTATGAGTCGAAATGACTTTAATAATCTTTCAACAGAAGAGTTTGAATTGGATCAATCGTCATTTGCTATTTGGCCAAACCCAGTGGTAGATGTATTGCATGTTACTATTCCAGAGGAGGTGAATGTTCAAGGAGTTTCAATAGAGATTTTTGATATGACAGGTCGTTTAGTTCAGAGTTTGCCCACACTTACCTCCAATCAAGTGGAAGTAAATATGACAGGCCTAACAAAAGGAACGTATTTTGTAAAAATAAAAGGCAATGGCTTGGATAAGACCGAGCGCATTGTGAAAAAATAAAATAAAAAAGGAACGCGAAAGCGTTCCTTTTTTATTTGATGTTGGTTGTTTTTTTTGTTGTTTGGCTTTTGTTGTT